>JAGXRS010000203.1 GCA_018335615.1 Hydrogenophaga sp.
CGGCCCCCACGTCCACCGTGCGGATGGTCACAGGCAGACCCTGCATACCCTCCACCGCCCGCCGATAGGCCTCGTATTGCTCATCCTCGTCGGGCAGCTTGCCCTTGCGGCCCATGAAGAGAAATTCGGTGCGGAACAGGCCCACACCCACGGCACCGGCCTTGAGGGCCGCCACAGCGTCGCCGGGCTGCTCGATGTTGGCCAGCAACTCGATCTTCTGCCCATCCAGGGTGACGGCAGGGGTGTTCTTCAGGCGCGACAGCCGCTCGCGCTCCACTTCGCCCTGGCGCTGCTTGAACCCGTACTCGGCCAGCAGCACCGGCGAAGGTTCGACCACCACCACGCCAGCGTCGCCATCGATGATGACCCAGTCGTCCTGCTGGATCAGGTGGCTGGCCGCACGCGCACCGACCACGGCCGGAATGTCCATGCTGCGCGCCACAATGGCGGTGTGGCTGGTCTTACCGCCCACGTCGGTGACGAAACCGGCAAACACGCTCTGCTTGAACTGCAGCATGTCGGCCGGAGAAAGGTCGTGCGCGATCAGCACCAGCGGCGCCTCGGCGGCATCAGGGGAGGCGGTCGGACGCGGACCAGACGGCGCCGCCACAGGCGACGCCACCCCGCGCATCACCCGCAGAAGCCGCTCGACCACCTGCTCCAGATCGGCCTTGCGCTCACGCAGGTAGGGATCCTCCATTTCGTCGAACTGGCGCGCGATCACCTCCAGCTGGCTGGTGAGCGCCCACTCTGCGTTGTAGTGGCGCTCGACGATCCAGTGCTTGACGCCGCTGGTGAGTTGCTCATCCTGCAGCAACATGAGGTGCACGTCGAGCAGGGCGGCCAGCTCGGGGTGGGCGTCGTTCGCCCCCTGCGCCGCCAGACCCTGCTGCAGGCGCACGATCTCGTCGGCGACCTCGTCGCGGGCACTGCGCAGGCGGTCAATCTCGGCACCCACCTGGTCGTTGGTGACGAAATAGTGGGCCACGTCCAGCCGGCTGGACGCCACGATCACGGCGCGACCGATCGCGACACCCCGCGAAACCGCCTGGCCGTGGACAACAAAGCTCATGTGCCGCGCCCCTTTTGCCCGGTCGTTCCCTGCCCCACCGCGCTGTGCACCATCACTCCCCTTCGCCGAACTTGTCGTCGATCAGCGCCACCAGCGCGTCCATGGCCACCTGCTCGTCTTCGCCCACGGTCTCGATCTCGACCGTGCTGCCCAGGCCGGCGGCCAGCATCATCACGCCCATGATGCTCTTGGCGTTGACGCGCCGCTCCCCGCGCATCATCCACACCTCGCTGGCAAAGCTGCCGGCGAGCTTGGTGAGTTTGGCGGAGGCCCGGGCGTGCAGCCCGAGCTTATTGCTGATGGTCACGGTGGTCTTGATCATGGGTGGCTCTTCTGGCCTGGTTCTGGGGAGCGGTCACCGCCACCTGAATCACGCCCTGCGTGGCACCGATCATGGCGCGCGAGATCAGCGCGTCCAGCGACTCGTGTCGGTACGACACGGTGCGCAGCAGCATCGGCAGGTTCACGCCGGTGATGAGCTTGGACCGCACGCCATCAACCAGCTTTTGCGCCACGTTGCAGGGCGTGGCGCCGAACACGTCGGTCACCACCAGCGTGCTCGGCAGACCGAGCTGGCGCATCAGGGCGCGGGCCTGGGCCAGGGATTCTTCAGGGGGCACATTAGGCTGGACATCCAGAGCCGACACCGCCGCGGCGCTGTCGGGGAACACATGCAGCACGCACTGACGCAAGGCGGTGGCCAGCGGCGCGTGGGCAATGATCAGGATGCCGTTCATACAAACAGTTTAGCCGCGATGCGCGGGCGTGGCGGTCGAGCGTGAGCGCAGATAGGGCCGCAGGAAGGCGAGATAGGCCAGTGTGGAGGCGCCCAGGAACACGCCGAAAGCCCCACGGTAGCGGTCGGACTCGCTCCAGCCGAAGAAGCCGAAAGCATCAATCACCAGGCCAATGCCCCATTGCACGACGAACACGCCGGCGAAGATGGCCAGGTTGTAGGCCGAGAGCGCACGCCCCGCCGCTTCGGCGGGCAGGGCCATGGCCACCGCGGGCTGACTCAGCGTGACAAAGGTGCAACTCACGCAGAACAGCGCCCACAGCGGCCATCCCGCATCGGCACCCAACCCGATGATGCTGGCCAGCACCAGCAGGCTCAGCGGCAGACCCCACGCGATGACGCGGGCAGCCGCCAGGCCGCGACGCGCCAGGTGCGGGTTCACCACACCCCAGAGCCAGAAGGCGGTGAGCATCGACAGGTTGATGCCGAACAGCCCGGCGGCCGACTGCTGCGGCGTGTAGCCGGCCACGTTCACCATCCAGGGCCCGGCCCACAGGGTCTGCACCGCCAGCATGCCACCATAATTGACGAAGCCGATGGGCAGCATCTGGCGGAAATACGGGTGGCGCCAGATCAGGCCATAGCCCGCCGGCGTGGGCGGCGAGGCATCGTTGCCGCCCGCGGGCACGGCTTTGCGCCACGGCGGCACAGCCGCCGCGATGCCGGCCATGGCCACCAGCATCATCGCGGCCAGCGCCCAGAACAGCCCGCGCCAGCCCATGAGCGGCATCAGCCACTGCACCGGCAGCGTGGCCGCCACCATGCCCAGCGAGCCGGTCATGAGCATCCACGAATTGGCCCGCATCTGGGCGGCCGGCGCCAGCCAGCGGCGGTAACCGGTGAGCGGCGCCATCAGACAGGCGCTCACGCCCATGCCGGTGAGCACCCGTGCCGCCAGCAACCCCGAGAAACTCGTGGCCATCGCAAACGCGGCGCAGCCCAGCACTGCCAGCAGCAGAAAACCCAGGATCACCCGGCGCGGCCCGTAGCGGTCCAGCCAGGTGCCCAGGGGAAGTTGCGTCAGGGCAAAACCCAGAAAGTACCCGCCAGCCAGCAGGCCCAGGTCGCTGGCCTGCAGCGACAGCTCCACGCTGAGCACGGGCGAGATCGTGGCCGTGACCGCGCGCACCAGTGCCGAGAAGAAGTAGGCCAGGGCGAACGAGAGGAACACCACGATGGCGGCGCGGTAGCCCAGCAGGTCCGGCGCGGCCGGTGCGGCAGCGGCATGCGGCGGGGCCGGGCCGCTGGCTGCCGCATTGGAAGACGCATTCATGGCAGCCGCAGCCCTTCAAAAAACGTGGTGACCACTTCGTCCGGCAGCGCTGGCCCGTAGATGGCCGCCTGGTAGACCTGCTGGCCCCGCGAAAAGTGGGCCGCGCGCATCTGCACCGTGCGCTGGTCGTGCTGCGTGCCCTGCGCCACCAGCCCCAGCGCCTGGTCGGCACCGCGCACCGCGGGCGTCCATTGCAGGTCTGTTTCGCCGGCGCGTGCGGGATCGACACGGATCGCCGCGAGTGCCGCGCCCCGCCACCGGGCGAGCGCCTCGGTGCTGGGGTCGCTGGCGGCCAGCTCCGCCCAGGCCACGGCGAAGGTGAGACCACCGGTTTCGCAGCTGTGCATGTGCAGCGTGACGGACGATTCGCCCAGCGGCGCGGGGCGCTCGGCCTGCTCCGGCTTGCAGGGCATGAGGGCGAGCAGGGGCGAGCCGGCGGGGCGGATCTCGCGCCAGTTGTACGTGGGGCTGCAGGCCGTCAGCGCCAGTGTCACCGCGAGCAGGCCCGGCAACAGGCAGCGCAGACCTTGCCGTGAAGCCGGTGGCGCAGGGAGGGCAATTGGATGGGGGGAAGGCATGCGACAGCGTCAGCCCGCGAGGGCGCGCACAATGGCAGTGATGAACGCTCTGGATGGTATCCGCATACTCGATTTGTCGCGCGTGCTCGCCGGCCCCTGGTGCACGCAGACCCTGGCCGACCTCGGCGCCGAGGTGGTGAAAGTTGAACGCCCGCCGGGACCACGGCACCCGGGCGGTGACGACACGCGCGGCTGGGGCCCGCCCTTCCTGCAGGGCCGCGACGGCGCCGACACCGCCGAGGCCGCCTATTACCTGGGCGCCAACCGCAACAAGCGCTCCATCACCTGCGACATCGCCACGCCCGAAGGTCAGGTGCTGATCCGGGAACTGGCCGCCCGGGCCGACGTGTTCGTGGAGAACTACAAGGTGGGCGACATGGCGCGCTACGGGCTCGATTTTTCGAGCCTGCACGCCCTCAACCCCCGGCTGGTGTACTGCTCCATCACCGGCTTCGGGCAGACCGGGCCCTACAAGGACCGGGCCGGCTACGACTACGCCGTTCAGGGCATGGGCGGCCTCATGAGCGTGACCGGCGAGCGCGACGACCGCCCCGGCGGCGGGCCGCAGAAAGTGGGCGTGGCGGTGGCCGACCTGTTCACCGGCCTGTACGCCACGGTGGCCATCCAGGCCGCGCTGCGACACGCCGAGCGCACCGGCGAGGGCCAGCACATCGACATGGCGCTGCTCGACACGCAGGTGGCCATGCTGGCCAACCTGGGCGCGAACTACCTGGTGCGCGGGCGCGAGACCGGCCAGGTGCCGGGCCGCGCGGGCAATGCCCACGCCAACATCGTGCCCTACCAGGTGTTTGAAGTGGCGCCCGATGCCAGCGGCCAGCCCCAATACGTGATCCTGGCGGTGGGCAACGACGGTCAGTTCGCCAAGTTCTGCACCGTCGCCGGCCACACCGAATGGGCCACGGACCCGCGCTTTGCCCGCAACCAGGACCGCGTGCGCCACCGCGAGCAGCTGGTGCCCCTGATCGAGGCGGTCATGAAGACCCGGGGCAAGGCCGACTGGCTTGACGCGCTCGAGGCCGCCCAGGTACCCGGTGGCCCCATCAACAACCTAGCCGAGGTGTTCGCCGATGAGCATGTGCTGGCGCGCGGCATGGTGCAGCGCTGGGAGCACCCGCTGGCCGACGCGGTGGACCTGGTGGCCAGCCCGATCAAGCTCAGCGCCACGCCCGTTCGTGCCGACCTGCCACCACCCCTGCTCGGCCAGCACACCGCAGAGGTGCTGGCCGAATGGCTGGATTGCCCGGCCGAGCGCTTGTCAGCCCTGCGCCAGCGCGGTATCGTCTGACGCAGTTCCAGACGACCGGCCAGCCCCATGACCACCGCCACCCCCGCCGCGCCCACACGCGCCCTGCCCGGTGCCTTGCCCACCCCGGCCTCGCTGCGCGGTGCCGCCCAGGCCGCGGCCGCACGGGGTGAACCGCTGGTGGTCATGACCACGCTCCCCGGCTGCCCCTATTGCGATCTGGTGCGCAACCACCACCTGCTGCCCATGCTGCGCGAAGGTCGCGTGGTGGCGGTGCAGCTGGACGTGCGCGACCGCACCAGCAACCTGCAAGGCTTCGGCGGCGAGAACACCACACCGGCCGACCAGCTTCGCCTGTGGAAGGCGCGGTTCACGCCCACGGTGCTGTTCTTCGGCCCCGATGGGCGCGAACTGGCCGAGCGGCTGGTGGGTGTGGCC
>JAGXRS010000204.1 GCA_018335615.1 Hydrogenophaga sp.
GCTGCATCCCGGCAGCGGCCCGGTGCATGTGAAGCGCACGCCGGTGGCGCCGGGTTCCGTGCCCACGCCCGATGACGACGAGGAACTGAAGATGCCGCACGAACGCGACCAGTCGGTGGACGACAGCACCATGGACGAACCCGACCCGCGCATGGTGCAGGCCAAGAAAGACCTCGACGCCGGCCAGATGGACACCGACATGCGCAACCTGCCGGGGCTTGATGCCGAGCGGCGCGCCCGCGCCGTGGGCGGCGCTGGCGGCGCCAGGACGCCGCCGAGCGAGCCCGACAGCTGAGCGGCCCACAAACAGGCGCCGCCGGCACCGCTTGCTGCAGTCTTTGCAGCAGCCCGCAGGCGTGGCGGCCCGCTTCCACCCCGTACACCGCCCTTTTCACCGGGAGACACCATGAGCACCGACGACCTCACCCCCCCCAATCCCAACGACAGCCGCGCCCAGGCCCGCACCGGCCCGCGCGTGGCCGACAGCCAGCGCGATGCCACCACGCTGCAGTCGCCCGTGGCCGGGCCGACGCAGACGCCGCCGGGCGACGACGGGGGCACCCGCACGAAATCGGGCAGCAACTACGGCGACTGGGTGCCCGACAAGCGCGAGCCCGACCACCCCGCCGTGCGGCACCCGGAGGAAATGCCGCTGACACCGCCGCCCCGCGGCACCAGCCCGCTGCAGGGCGAGTTCGAGCACGGCGACGACGATCCGCTGGTCAGGTGAACGACACAGCCCGGCGCAAAGGCCGGGCTGTGGCATGGCCGCGGTCCGCGGCGGAACAAGGTCAGGCGCGTGGGCCGCCGGACGCGGGGGTGCTCAGCAGACCAGGCGGCGGCGGCGCTCCACCGGGTCGATGTGCAGCATCTGCCGGTATTTGGTGACCGTGCGGCGCGCCACCACCAGGCCCTGCTGCGTGAGTTGGCGCGTGATCTCGGCGTCCGAATAGGGTGCGTTCGGCGGCTCGGCCTCGATCAGGTCCTTGATGAGGCCGCGGATGGCGGTGCCCGAGCAGGCCGCGCCGCTGCTGCTGGGCTGGGCAGGGCGCGCGAGAAGAAGTGCTTCAGCTCGAACACGCCGCTGGGCGTGGCCATGTACTTGTTGTTCGTCACGCGCGACACCGTGCTCTCGTGGATGCCCACTTCTTCGGCAATTTCCGCCAGGCGCAGCGGCTTCATGGCCATGGCGCCGAACTCGAGGAAATATTTCTGCCGCCGCACAATGGCCTCGGCCACGTCCAGGATGGTGGAGAAGCGCAGGGCGGCGTTGCGCACCGTCCACTTGGCCTCTTGCAGGTGGCCCGCCAGCTCGGTGTTCTGCGCCGTGCGGTGGCGCTGGAACAGCTCGGCATAGGTCTGGTTCAGGCGCACGCGGGGCACGATGGCCGGGTTGAGCTGCACCACCCAGTTGCCGCGCACCTTCTTCACCACCACATCGGGCACGATGTAGTCCACCCGGGCCGAGCCGAAGCGCCAGCCCGGCCGCGGGTCGAGCCGGCGGATGCGGTCGCAGGTGTCGGCCACCAGCGCCACCGGCTTGCCCACGTTGCGCGCGATGCCGTTCACATCCCGCGAGGCCAGCGCCGAGAGGTGCTGCGTGACGATGGTGGTGGCCAGCTCGCGCATGGCCGGGCAGTCGATGGTGGAGAGCTGCAGCCGCAGGCATTCGCCCACGCTGCGAGCACCCACGCCCAGCGGGTCCAGGCTCTGCACCCGCAGCAGGGCGCATTCCAGTTCCTCCAGGGTGGCCGGCGGGTCGAGCTGTTCGACCGTCAGCAGCTCTTCGAGGGGGGTGCGCAGGTAGCCGTCTTCGTCCAGCGAGTCCACCACGCACCGGGCCAGCAGCAGGTCGCGCGGCTCCATCGTCGTCACGCCGAGCTGGCTGTGCAGGTGGCTGGAGAGCGACACCTCCACCGCCATCAGGTCGAGCGCAGAGGTTTCGTTGTCTTCCGAGCGGGTGCCGGTGCCGGCGGCGTCGGCCTGCCAGAGGTCGCGGTCGTTGTCCAGGTTGTCGAGGTCCTGGATCTCCGGTTCGGCGGCCAGCGGGTGCTCGGTTTCGGTTTCGCTGTCCGCCGCGGTCTCGATGCCGGACTCGCCGTCGCTGTCGTCCGACTCGTCTTCGGCCAGCTCCAGAAAGGGGTTCTTGCCCAGCGTGGTGTGCACGGTCGCGGCAAAGTCCATCGACGACATCTGCAGCAGGCGCACCGCGTGCTGCAGACGGGGCGACAGTGCCTGGGTTTGCCGTGTGTCGTGACGCATCTCGAGAAAAGACATGTAGGGGGTCTCCTGATGATGGGTTTCCAGAGGTGGATCCGCGGCGCGCAAGGCCCCGACCAAGGGGAGGGCGGGGGTGCTTGCAGGCCGGCACACCACACAACCGCAAGGCCCGTGCCACCCGGGCGCGTTTGTTGCCAGACGTCACGAATCGCCCGCAAACCCGCATGGGCACAGGCCTGTCGGGCTCGGGGAACGGGCCGGTGTAGTGAAAACGCGGGATCAAGGGGTGGCCAAAAGGCGATTTGTGCGGCAAAAAGTGCCGACATTCGCGATTTATGGCCAATTTGCGGGCGATCGACGGAAGCGGGCACATGGCTTGCCATTTGAAGTGTTCCAACCCTTCAGAGGAGCTTTTTCATGGCCACCCGACCCAGCAGCCGCGCCGCGACTGCCGCCCGTTCCGCCATCCTTGGCGCTCTCGTGGACGACCACAAACGTGTCAAGAAGGCGTTTCGCGACTTCAAGAAGCTCGACACCGAGTCCGATACCGAGGCCGCCGAGGCGCTGGTGCAGCAGGTGCTGATGGAGTTGCAGATCCACGCCGCGCTGGAAGAGGAACTGCTGTACCCCGCAGCCCGCGAAGCGCTGAAAGACACCGACATGCTCGACGAAGCCGAGGTGGAGCACGAGTCGGCCCACACGCTGATCAACCAGCTCAGCGCGATGTCGCCCGGCGACGACAAGTACTTTGCCCGCTTCACGGTGCTGTGCGAATACGTGCTGCACCACGTCAAAGAGGAAGAGGGCGAGATGTTCCCGGCGCTGGAAACCGCCAAGCTCGACTGGGAGGCCCTGGCC
>JAGXRS010000205.1 GCA_018335615.1 Hydrogenophaga sp.
TGTTGTCCACGAAGGGGCGGTTGAGCGCGCCGGGCATGTGGCCCGCCACCAGGTCGAGCGGCTCGACCTCGCCCCGAAACCGCGCCGCTGCGCGCGCATCCAGCACGGTCTGGCCGGGTTGCCCAAGGTGCTGGGCGAGCGTGGGCGTGTCCACGGTTCGGGCCAGCGCTGGCTGCAAACGGAAGTCTTGTCCGGGAACCGGCTGCGGCGCCGGCCCCGACACCACGTCGCCGCCAGCGGCCTGCCAGGCGGCCAGTCCACCGTCGAGCACCGCCACGGCCTCGTGGCCGCACCATTTGAGCATCCACCACAGCCGGCCGCAGTAGTTCACCCCTTGCCGGTCCATCACGACGGCCTGCATCCCGGACGAAAAGCCCAGCGCGTTCAGGCGCTCGGCAAACGTCTCACGCGAGGGCAGGGGGTGGCGCCCGCCGCTGGCCGGGGTGGCGCCGTGCTTGTCGCTGAGGTGCTCATCCAGGTGGATGTAGACGGCGCCCGGAATATGCGCCGACGCGTACTGCCGCCGGCCTTGCGACGGATCCATCAGGTCGAAGCTGCAGTCCATCACCATCAGCGGTGTACCGCTGCGGATCAGGCCTTGTAAATCGGTGGCGGAGATGATCGTGGTGTGCATGCAGCCATTGTGCGGCAGCGCAGCACCCTTGAACACGCCGTGCGGCTGGGTTCACGCGCCGGGTTCATGCCAGCGTGTGGGTTGCGCTGGCGCGGCGCTCAGTGTTCTTCGGCCGGCGCGTGGGGCACCGCCCGGGCGCGCAGCAGGGTGGCCAGCACGCCGCTGGCGATGATGAGGCCCATGCCCAGCCAGCCCAGCAGGGGAATCCGATCACCGAAGATCACCAGTCCGTAGATGCCGGCAAACACAATGCCGGAGTACTGCAGGCTGGCCACCACCATGGTGGCGCCGCTCGAATAGGCGCGCGTCATGCACAGCTGGCCGAACACCGCGAGCAGGCCGATGGGCAGCAGCCACAGCGCGGCTGGCCAGTGCCAGGGTGAGGCCCCCACGAAGAGCATGCCCAGCGCTCCCGCCAGCACCGCGCCAATCGAGAAATAGAACACGGTTCGGCTCTCGGGTTCGCCCGCACGCGACAGTGCGGCCACCTGCAGATAGGCCAGGGCGGCAAAGATGCCCGAGAACAGACCCACCATCGCTCCCACCATCTGGTCGGGGTTGAGCGTGGGGCGCAGCATCAGGGCCACGCCACCGAAGCCGGCCAGCACCGCCAGAAACAGCGTGCCCTGCTGGCGGATCGGCGCGTTGCGCCCCTGCATCAGCAGCGCACCGCCCAGGAGAAAGGTGGCGATCCAGACGCTGCTCATGTAGTTCAGCGTCATCGCGGTGGCCAGGGGGAGGATGGCAATGGCGTAGAACCAGGCCGTGAGCGACAGGGTGCCCACGACCGCGCGCCACACATGCATCATGGGCACGGTGGTGCGCAGCGACACGCCGCGCACCCGCGTCATGCCCAGCAGGAAGACCACGCCCACCACGCCCCGGTAGGCGACGATTTCGAAGCTGTTGAAGTGCTCGGCCGCAAATTTGATGCACACGCCCATGGTGGCAAACAGCAGGGAGGCCAGCAGCATCCAGGCCATTCAGCAGCTCCCCTGTGCCGCAGAGATCGGTATTCCCCCTGTGCCGCTGGCGGCGTTGTCGCCCTGAGGGGGCGACCGCCAGCCGACCGGCAGAACCGCACCCGTGGTGGCCCGGGCAGGGGCGCTCTCGCCGGCTGAACGGGTGCGTGTCGTCAGCAAGCAACCTGCGAGCGAGATGTCTTCGCTCCCCGTCACCGCGGAACCGGCTTCGCCGGGCTGCCCGTGACGCCCCCCTGCGGGAGCGACGCCAACGGCGGCGCGGAGGGGAGCACCCGCCGGTACCACTCGTGGAAGTGCTGCATGCCGTCTTCCATCGGGCTCTGGTAGGGGCCGACCTCGTTGTCGCCGCGCAGCATCAGGGCCTTGCGGCCCGCGTCCATGCGCTCGGCGATCTCGTCGTCCTCGATGCAGGTTTCCATGTAGGCCGCGCGCTGGGCCTCGACGAATTCGCGTTCGAAGGCGGCGATTTCTTCCGGGTAGTAGAACTCCACCATGTTCAGCGTCTTGTCCACGCTGATCGGGTGCAGGGTGGAGACCGTCAGCACATGCGGGTACCACTCCACCATGATGTGCGGGTAGTAGGTAAGCCAGATCGCGCCGTGCTCGGGCAGGGCGCCCTGGCGGTACTGCATCAGCTGCTGCTGCCAGCGCTGGTACACCGGGCTGCCGGCCTTGCCCAGCAGGTTGGCCGCGCCCACCGTCTGCACCGAGTACTCGGGCTTGAATTCCCAGCGCAGGTCTTCGCAGGTAACGAAGTTGCCCAGGCCCGGGTGGAAGGGCGCGACGTGGTAGTCCTCCAGGTAGACCTCGATGAAGGTCTTCCAGTTGTAGTTGCACTCGTGCAGTTCCACATGGTCGAGCACCATGCCCTCGAAGCTGAGCGCGGCGCGCGGGCCCATGTTCGCCAGGTCGGCGTCGATGTCGCGGCCGTTGTCCTCGAACAGCAGCCCGTTCCACTCGCGCAGCGGGTAGTTGTTCAGGTTCAGGCAGGGGTCCTGGGCGAAGTGCGGCGCGCCCAGCAGGTTGCCGGCCGCTGCGCCCTGGGCGTGCTGGCCGCCGCTGTAGGTCCAGCGGTGCAGCGGGCAGACGATGTTGCCGCCGGCGCTGCCGCTCTGTGTCTGGTTCAGGTTGCCGCGGCCCTTGAGCATCACCGCCTGGCGGTGGCGGCACACGTTGGACACCAGTTCCACGCCGTTGGCTGTGTGCACCAGCGCCCGCCCGCCGGCTTCCTGGGGCAGGGCGTGGTAATCCCCACGCTCGGGAACGGCGAGCCGGTGCCCGACGTATCGGGGGCCGCGCTGAAACACGGTCTCCAGTTCGCGCTGGAACAGCGCTGGATCGAAATAGCTGGAAACCGGGAGTTGGCTTCTGGCCTGCTGGAATTGAAGACTTAAATCAGACATCGTGGTCCTGACCTAGAGACTCCCCCTATGAAGGGGCAGGGTAAGCGCTGGTCGAAAATCGAATTCGCGCGGGATGGGTGAAGTGCTGCGTCCCTCCGGACATCGGCTGTCCGTCAGTGATGAAAAAAGAGGGCGGATTGTACCCCGGGGGGTCGAACCGCACGGTTCACAGGGTGGACGGGGCGCTCAAGCGGGCAGGGTGGGCGACCGCGCGGGGGCGCGGGGCTAAAATCAGCGATCGATGCGTGCGAGCTCTTGCACGCGCCCGGCCGGCCGGCCCGTGATGTCCCCGTCGGGCCAGCGCCCCCCGGCCGGCAGTTGATGCATTCATGACACAAGCTTCCACCCCCCCATCTGCCCGATCCGCGGCACGCGTGTCACCTGCCGAGGTGGCGCCTTCTTACGAGGCTGCCCTGACCGAACTGGAGCAGCTGGTGTCTCAGCTGGACGCCGGCCAGTTGCCGCTGGACCAGTTGCTGTCGCGCTACCAGCGCGGCGCCGAATTGCTGGCCTTCTGCCGCGCACGTCTGGACGCGGTGGAGCAGCAGATCCAGGTGCTCGAAGGCAGCGAAACCAGACCGTGGGACGCCGCTTGAGCCCCGCCCGCTTCCATCCCCAGGCCTTCGCCGCCTGGCGCGAGCAGCAACAGCAGGCGGTCGAGCGGGCCTTGTCGGACTGGGTGCCGTCCGATGCGCCCGCCGGCCTGGGCGAGGCCATGCGTTACGCGGTGCTGGACGGCGGCAAGCGTTTGCGGCCGTTGCTGGCGCTGGCCACCAGCCTGGCGGTCGATGGCCAGGCGGCGGCGGCCATGCGCGCGGCCTGCGCGGTCGAACTGATCCATGCCTATTCCCTGGTGCACGACGACATGCCCTGCATGGACAACGATGTGTTGCGCCGCGGCAAGCCGACGGTGCATGTGCGCTTCGGTGAGGCGCAAGCCCTGCTCGTGGGCGATGCGCTGCAGGCACTCGCGTTCGAGCTGCTGGTGCCGGCTGACGGCAGCGTGTCGCCGGCGCTGTCGGCGCGGCTGTGCCGCCTGCTGGCCCGGTCTGCGGGTGCGGCGGGTATGGCGGGCGGTCAGGCGGTCGACC
>JAGXRS010000206.1 GCA_018335615.1 Hydrogenophaga sp.
GCGTCGCGGTGGGTGCGCTCCTGCGCGTGGGAGGCGTCGGCACCGAAGCCGATGAGCGCGGTGCGGATGTCGTTGCCGGCCTCCACGGCGGCGGCCGAGTCGGAGCGGTAGAAGCGGAACACATCGCGGCGGTAGGGAATGCCGTGGGTGTGGGCGAGCGCAATCAGCTTGTGCGTGAGGTGGTAGTCGAACGGGCCCGAGAGGTCCTGCAGGCAGATGGTGGCGGCGCGCTCGCTGGTGGTCTGACCCGGGGCGGCAATGGCGATGTCCAGGCTCACCATTTCGGCAATCTCGCCATGCAGCGCGGCAGACGAGCCCGAGCCCACTTCTTCGGTGATGGTGAACAGCGGGTGCGCGTCCACCGGCAACAACCGCCCGCTGTCCACGATGGCCTTGCAGGCGGCCAGCAGCACGGCCACGGCGGCCTTGTCGTCGAGGTAGCGCGAGTTGATGTAGCCGCCGGGCTGCAGCTCGGCCTGGGGATCGAAGGCGATCCAGTCGCCGACGTGGATGCCCGCGTCCACCAGGTCCTGCACGCTGTGCGCGGGCACGTCCACCCGCACCTCCACGTGGTCCCAGCTGGAGGGCTGGGTGTCGATCTCCGGGCCGAAGGCATGGCCCGATGTCTTGAGCGGCAGGCAGGTGCCGCGCAGCTGCTGGGTGTCGGTGAAGATGGTCAGACGCCCGCCCTCGGCGAAGCGCGAGGACCAGCTGCCGATGGGCACCACCGCCACGCGGCCATTGGGCTTGAGCTCGCGCACCATGGCGCCCAGCGTGTCCAGGTGGGCGACGATGGCGCGGGCCGGGCGGCGCTCGCGCCCCTGCAGCGTGGCGCGGATGGCGCCGCGGCGCGTGATCTCGTAGGGAATGCCGATGGCGTCCAGCCGCCCGGCCGTGTAGCGCACCACCGCGTCGGTCAGGCCCACCGGGCTGGGGATCGCCAGCAGCTGGAGCATGGTCTCTTCCAGAAAGGCGTAGTCGATCGGCGGCAGGTCCATCTCGGCAAAGCCGATGCCCTCTTCTGGCGAGCGCGAGGGGTGGGTGGTGGGCATCATGGGCTGGGCTCCTGTTGCGCGGTGCGGGGAAAGAGCAGGTCGATGAAGCGCTGCGCCGTGGGCTGCGGCTCGTGGTTGGCCAGGCCGGGCCGCTCGTTGGCTTCGATGATCACGTAGTCGGGACCGTCCACCGCCGGCACCAGAAAGTCCAGCCCGGTGACGGGTATGTCGAGCACGCGGCTGGCGTACTCGGCGGCGTGCTTCAGCGCGGGGTGCAGCTGCTCGGTGACGTCGTGGATGGTGCCGCCGGTGTGCAGGTTGGCGGTCTTGCGCACCGCCAGCGCCTCGCCGAAGGGCAGCACGTCTTCCAGCCGCTTGCCCAGCGTGGCCAGGCAGCGTCGGGTTTCACCGTCCACCGGAATGCGCGACTCGCCCCCCGTGGCCGCGGCGCGGCGCCGGCTCTGCTTGTCGATCAGTTCGGCGATGGTGCTGCTGCCATCGCCCACCACCGTGGCCGGCTTGCGGATGGCCGCCGCCACCACCCGGTGGTTGATGACGACGATGCGCAGGTCCTGCCCTTCGCAGAACTGCTCCAGCAGCACGCGCTCGCCGTAGTGGCTGGCGTTCTCGATGGCGGCCTCCACGTCCTCGGGCACGGTCAGGTTCACGCTGATGCCCTTGCCCTGCTCGCCATCCACCGGCTTGACCACGATGGCACCGTGCTCGCGCAGGAAGGCCGCGTTCTCCACCGCGTCACCGGCCAGTCGCTGTTTGGGCACGCTCAGCCCCGCGCCTTCGAGCAGGCGCACGGTCACGCGCTTGTCGGCGCAGCGGCTCATGGCCACCGCGCTGGTGAGTTCGGACAGCGACTCGCGGCACACCACGCTGCGGCCGCTGTAGTCGAGGCGGAAGTAGCCGTTCTCGGCGTCGATCACCTCCACGCGGATGCCGCGGCGCTGGGCCTCGTCCACGATGATGCGGGCATACGGATTGAGCCCGTCGGACTGTGGGCCACCGCCCGTGAACAGCGGCTCGTTGATGGCGTTGCGGCGCTTCACCGCGAACACCGGCACGTTCTGGAACCCGAGCTTGCGGTACAGCGCAATGGCCTGCTGGTTGTCGTGCAACACCGAGAGGTCCATGAACGAGCGCCCGCGCGCCTGGAAGTGCTCGGCCAGGTAACGCGTGAGCGCCTCGCCGATGCCGGGGTGGGTGGCCTGCGGCGCCACCGCCAGCGCCCACAGGCTGGCGCCGGCCTCGGTGTCGCCGAAGCACTCAACCTGATCCAGCCCCATCACCACACCGATCACCTCGCCGGTGAGGCGGTCCTCGGCCAGCGCGTAGATGGTCTGGCGCCCGGCGCGCTCGCCCCACACCAGCGCCGGGTCGACCGGCACCATGCGGCGCGTGCGGTAGATGGCGTTGATGGCCGCCACGTCGGCGCGCGAGCGCAGCCGGCGCACCGTGAAGCCCCGGCGCACCGCGCGCTGCGGCGTGTAGGTGTTGAGATGGAGCCGGTAGGTTTCCGACGGATCCACGAACAGCTGCTGCGGCGCGTGCGACACCACCACATGCGGCTTGTCGAGGTAGAAGGCGATGTCGCGCTGACCCGGCTTTTCTTGCAGCAGGGCAGCGGCCACGTCGACCGGATCGGAAAAGGTGTGGCCGGCAATGAGGCGACCCCAGCCGCACTGCACCACCACGTCGCTGCGGCGGCTGGTCTCGCCACGCGGACCGGTCTGGAGCATGGGAATGCGGCCCAGTCGCAGGGCCCGCTGGGCGTCTTTTCGGATGCTTTGCGTCATGTTGTGGAATGCAGGTGGGTCTGAAGCCAGATTTCGAGCAGGCCGAGCTGCCAGAGCTTGGAGCCTTGCAGAGGCGTGATGTGGGCGGCCGGGTCGTCCAGCAGGCGCTGCACGTAGGCCGGCTGGAACAGGCCGCGCTCGCGGGCGGCCTGGCTCGTGAGCGCATCGCGCACACGCGCCAGCACATCGCCCTGCAGGTACTTGAGTGCAGGCACCGGGAAGTAGCCCTTGGGCCGGTCGATCACC
>JAGXRS010000207.1 GCA_018335615.1 Hydrogenophaga sp.
TGGGACGTGGGCCACCAGACCTACCCGCACAAGATCCTGACCGGTCGGCGCGACCGCATGCACAGCCTGCGCCAGCAGGGCGGCATCAGCGGCTTCCCGCGCCGCGAGGAAAGCGAGTACGACACCTTCGGCACCGCGCACTCGTCCACCAGCATCTCGGCCGCCCTGGGCATGGCCCTGGCCGCCAAGATCAAGGGCGAGAGCCGCCACAGCGTGGCCATCATCGGCGACGGGGCCATGACCGCTGGCATGGCCTTCGAGGCGCTCAACAACGCCGGCGTGGCCGACGGCCGCCTGCTGGTGGTGCTCAACGACAACGACATGTCGATCTCCCCGCCCGTGGGCGCGCTCAACCGCTACCTGGCGCAGCTCATGAGCGGGCAGTTCTATGCCGCGGCCAAGAACGTGGGCAAGCAGGTGCTGAAGAATGCGCCGCCGCTGTTCGAACTGGCCAAACGCCTGGAAGAGCACGCCAAAGGCATGGTGGTGCCGGCCACGCTGTTCGAGAAATTCGGCTTCAACTACATCGGTCCCATCGACGGGCACGACCTCGATTCGCTGATCCCCACGCTGGAGAACATCCGCAGCCTGCTCGACAGCGACAGCGGGCCGCAGTTCCTGCATGTGGTGACGAAGAAAGGGCAGGGTTACAAGCTGGCCGAGGCCGACCCGGTGGCCTACCACGGGCCGGGCAAGTTCGACCCGGCGGTGGGCCTCACCAAGCCGGCCACACCGCCCAAGACCACGTTCACCCAGGTGTTCGGCCAGTGGCTGTGCGACATGGCCGCGGCCGACCCGCGCCTGATCGGCATCACCCCGGCCATGCGCGAGGGCTCGGGCATGGTGGAGTTCGAACGCTGCTTCCCCGACCGCTATTTCGACGTCGGCATTGCCGAGCAGCATGCCGTCACCTTTGCGGCAGGCCTGGCCTGCGAAGGCATGAAGCCGGTGGTGGCGATCTATTCCACCTTCCTGCAGCGCGCCTACGACCAGCTCATCCACGACGTGGCGCTGCAGAACCTGCCGGTGGTGTTCGCGCTGGACCGCGCCGGCCTGGTGGGTGCCGACGGTGCCACCCACGCGGGCGCCTACGACATCGCCTACCTGCGCTGCATCCCCAACATGGCCGTGGCCTGCCCGTCCGACGAGGCCGAATGCCGTCAGCTGCTGAGCACGGCCTTCGAGCGGAACCACCCGGTGGCGGTGCGTTACCCGCGCGGTGCCGGTGTGGGGGCCGTGCAGCCGGCGGGCCTCGAAGGCCTGCCCTATGGCAAGGGCGAATGGACCCGCAAGGGCCGCGGCATCGCCATTCTGGCCTTCGGCACCCTGCTGCACCCGGCACTGGCCGCTGGCCAGGCGCTGGGCGCCAGCGTGGCCAACATGCGTTGGGCCAAGCCGATCGACGCCGACCTGCTGCGCGAACTCGCCCGGACGCACGACGCCATCGTGACGGTGGAAGAGGGCTGCCTGCCAGGCGGCGCGGGTGCGGCGGTCCTGGAAGCGCTGCAGGCCGACGGCCTGATGCTGCCGGTGTTTCAGCTGGGCTTGCCCGACGAGTTCGTGGAGCATGGTGAACCTGGGCGGTTGCTGGCCATGCTGGGCCTGGATGCCGCCGGTATCGAACGTTCCATTCGTCATCGATTCCCTGATTTGTTGGAGGGGAATTCCGGCTTGAAAGTGGTCGCCTGAGGCGCCATTCCATTGCGCTGGCGTGAGAAAATTTTGATGTTTGATTGAAGCTTTTTCAGTCCCTCCCTGCTGAATACAGCCACCCGACAAAAAGGCCCTGAAACGGGCCTTTCTCAAGGGAAAACCCGCGCTTGCCCCCCCTCTGCGGTGCCTACAATCCACCCGGCTCTTTTGCTACTGGTCGATGTGACTGCATCACCCAGTTGAAACACCTATAACCACGGAGTTATCACTATGGATCGTCGCTTCCTTATCAAGAATGCGGGCATTGCCGGCATTCTTGCCGCTGGTGTAGCACCCGCCGTGCACGCCCAGGCCGCCGTCCGCTGGCGCCTGACTTCCAGCTTCCCCAAGTCGCTCGACACCATCCACGGTGCAGCTGACGTGTTTGCGAAATCGGTCAACGAGATGTCGGGTGGCAAGTTCCAGGTCACGGTGCACGCACCGGGCGAACTGGTGCCCGCCTTCGGCGTGGTGGACGCGGTGCAGCAGGGCACGGTGGAAGCCGGCCACACCGCGCCTTACTACTACTTCGGCAAGGATGACACCTTCGCCATCGGCACCGCCATCCCGTTCGGCCTGAACAGCCGCCAGCTCACTGCCTGGTACTACGACGGCAACGGCCTCAAGCTGTTCCGCGAGTTCTACAACCAGTACAACATCGTCAACTTCCCTGGCGGCAACACCGGTGCCCAGATGGGTGGCTGGTTCCGCAAGGAAATCAAGACCGTGGCCGACATCAAGGGCCTGAAGATGCGCCTGGGCGGTTTTGCCGGCAAGGTGCTGGGCCGCATGGGCGCCGTGCCCCAGAACATCCCCGGTGGCGAGATCTACCAGGCACTGGAAAAGGGCACCATCGACGCCACCGAGTGGATCGGGCCATACGACGATGAGAAGCTCGGCTTCCAGAAAGTGGCCAAGAACTACTACTACCCCGGTTTCTGGGAAGGCGGCGCACAGCTCGACTTCTACATCAACAAGAACGCCTTCAACGCCCTGTCGGCCGACTACAAGGCCATGGTCGAAGCCGCTGCCTCGCACGCCCACACCGAAATGCAGGCCCGCTACGACGCCCGCAACCCGGCCGCTCTCAAGCGCCTGGTGGCTGGTGGCGCCAAGCTGTTGCCGTTCCCGAAGGTCGTGATGGACGAGGCCTTCAAGCAGTCCATGGCCCTGTACGAGGAGCTGAACAACAGCAACCCGAACTGGAAGAAGATCTACACCGACTACTCGGCGTTCCGCAAGGACCAGAACCTGTGGTTCCGTTTCACGGAAGCCACGTACGACCGTTACATGCAGGCCGCCAAGCTGTAAGCCGGTTTTTTTCAGCCAGAGAAAAACCCCGCGCTTGCGGGGTTTTTTTCATCACCCGCCGCGGGCTGCGAACCGGCCGGGCGGGCCGCACGTGGATTCCATCGCTTCGGCCGATATTCGGTTCGCATTTGGATAGACTGCCCGGTTGTCCATCAGACACCTGCCCAACGGGACCATCCCATGCCTCTCCTGCTCAAATTCTCTCGCCTGGTCGATCGCCTCAGCGGCCTCATCGGCAAACTGGCCATGTGGCTCATTCTGGCGGCCACCTTCATCAGTGCCACCAACGCCATCGTGCGCAAGGCCTTCGGTGTCAGCTCCAACGCCTGGCTTGAAATCCAGTGGTACCTGTTCGCCGCCGTGTTCATGCTCGGGGGTGGCTACGCCTTCCTGCGCAACGCCCACGTTCGCATCGACTTCATCTCCAGCAAGTTCAGCGCCCGCACGCGCAACTGGATCGACGTCGGCGGCATCCTGATCTTCCTGCTGCCCCTGTGCTACCTGATGGTGGCCGAGGCCTGGCCGCTGTTCAACCGCGCCTGGGTGTCTGGCGAAATGTCGTCCAACGCCGGTGGCCTCGTGCGGTGGCCGGTGTATGCCCTCATTCCCCTGGGCTTCGCCCTGCTGGCCCTGCAAGGCATCAGCGAACTGATCAAACGCCTGGCGTTCCTCACGGGTCACGGCCCCGACCCGCTGGACCACACGGGACCGAGCGAAACCGAACTGCTGGCCAAAGAGATTGCCGCCGCAGAAAAACTCAAGCAGGAGGCCGCGCTGGCTTCCGCCCAAAAGCACTGATCGGGTCACATCATCATGGTTGAATTTCTGACCGCCAACTTTGTCCCGGTCATGTTTACCGGGCTGTTTGCCTTTCTGCTGATCGGTTTCCCGGTGGCCTTCTCGCTGGCCGCCACCGGCCTGTTCTTTGGCCTCATCGGCATGGAACTGGGCCTGTTCCCCTCCACGCTGTTCCAGGCCTTGCCGCTGCGCGTGTTCGGCATCATGCAGAACGACACGCTGCTGGCCATTCCCTTCTTCACGCTGATGGGCATCGTGCTGGAGCGCAGCCGCATGGCCGAGGACCTGCTGGAAACGGTGGGCCAGGTGTTCGGCCCTCTGCGCGGTGGTGTGGGCATTGCCGTGGTGCTGGTGGGCGCGCTGCTGGCCGCCACCACCGGTGTGGTGGCCGCGTCGGTGATTTCCATGGGCCTGATCGCCATGCCCATCATGCTGCGCTATGGCTACAACCGCACCAT
>JAGXRS010000208.1 GCA_018335615.1 Hydrogenophaga sp.
GGCGGCCCGCCTCAGGCGGGGGGCAGATGCGCCCGCGCCGCAGTCTTCACGGCCTGCGTGAGGCGCTGGGCGGAGGGTGATTCGTGTGCCCAGTGCTGCCAGTACAGCGTCACGTCCACCGTGGCGCCGGGCAGTATCTCTTCCAGCAAGGGGCGGGCCGCCAGGTGCTGCTCGGGCACCATGCCCCAGCCCAGGCCCAGTTCGATGGCGGTCTCGAACGCGTCCACCGCCGGGGCGAAGTGGCGCGGATAGGCCGGCTGCCTCAGGCCGAAGTGCTGTTCCAGAAAGGCGTCCTGCAGCGCGTCCTTGCGGTTGAAGATCACCGCCGGTTGCGACAGCAGCTTGTGCGGTGACACGGCGCCGCGCGGCGTGCGGCAGCGCTGCGCCACCGCCGGCGCCGCCACGCAGCGGTAGCGCATCACACCCAGCGGCTCGGCCACGCAGCCGCGCATGGCGTCCACCCGGGTGGTGACGCAGCCCATCACGTCGCCGCTTTTCAGCGCGTCGTGCGTGTGGTCCTGGTCGTCGATCAATATTTCCAGCAGCAGGCGGTGGCGCTGCAGCAGGCTGGCCACGCCGGGCAGGAACCAGCTCGCCACCGAATCGGCATTGATCGCCACGCCGAGCGACTGCCAGGCCACGCCCGACGCGCTCTCCGGCCCGCGCAGGCCGGACAGCAAATCCGCCTCCATCAGCCGCACCTGCTTCACATGGCCAATGAGCGCCTGCCCGGCGGGCGTGGCGCGCACCTGCTTGCCGCGCACCAGCAGGCGCTGGCCCAGGCTGTCTTCAAGGGCCTTGATGCGCAGCGACACGGCCGACAGGGTGAGGTGCAGGGCTGCGGCGGCGGCGCCGAAGCTGCCGTGCTCCACGACGGCGGTGAGGGCTTCCAGCTGGCGGGCGTCGAGCATGTGCGTGAGCGAGTGGATGGATGGATGGGTGCGTTGAGCCCTCCGACAGGCTCAGGACAGGCCTTGTCGAAGCTCTCGCCACTCAACACCTCCACCTTTCTAAGGTTGATTAAATTTTAACTGAACCGAGTTTTAGTTGAATCCATTTAACAAACCGACGACTCTCGGCACACTCGGCTCCATTGATGACCAGCCACCCGCTGGCCCGCCCGGAGAACCCCATGATCACCTTCGCCCCAGCCTTCAGCTTCCCCGCCTTCCTCTCGCCCGCCTTCTTCTCCGGCATGGTGCTGAGCATGTCGCTCATCATGGCCATCGGCCCGCAGAACGCGCACCTGCTGCGCATGGGCCTGCAGCGCCAGCATGTGTGGCTCACGGCGGCGGTGTGCGCGCTGGCCGACATTGCCCTCATCGCCCTGGGTGTGCTCGGCCTGGCCCAGCTGGGCGGGCTGTCGGACAAGCTGCACGGCGCGCTCATCGGCGCCGGTGTGCTCTTCCTGGGCGTGTACGGCTGGCATGCGTTCCGCCGCTTCCTGCACCCGCAAACCCCCGCCGTGATGGCGTCGGCTGGCAGCGATACCGCCGCGCACGCCAGCCACGGCACGCCGGTGAGCCGCCGCCAGGCCGTGCTCTCCGCGCTCGCCTTCTCCTGGCTGAACCCGCACGCCTGGCTGGACACCGCCGTGCTGATCGGCACCGCCTCGCTGGCCTATGGCCAGGGCAGCACGACCTTTGGTGCCGGCGCGGCCACCGGATCGGTGGTGTGGTTCCTGCTGCTGGGCGTGGCCGCCTTCTGGCTGGGCCGCCGGCTGAACTCGCTGCACGTCTGGCGCGCGCTGGATGGCATGGTCGCGCTCATGATGTGGGGCACCGCCGGCGCGCTGATCGCCAGCCTGTTCTGAAGCCCTTACGGAGACCTGGACCATGACCAAGACACCCCTCGACACCTGCGCACCCGTCACCCTCTTCGGCCCGGACTTTCCGTTTGCCTTTGACGACTGGATCGCCCACCCGCAGGGGCTGGGCGAGCTGCCCGCCGAGTGCATGGGCACCGAGGTGGCCATCGTCGGCGCGGGCATGGCCGGCATGGTGGCGGCGTACGAGCTGATGAAGCTGGGCCTGCAGCCCGTGGTGTACGAGGCCTCGCGCATGGGCGGGCGGTTGCGCTCGCAGCCCTTTGAGGGCGGCCAGGGCGTGGTGGCCGAGCTGGGCGGCATGCGCTTCCCGGCGTCGAGCACGGCGTTTTTCCACTACGTGAACCTGCTCGGCCTGAAGACCCAGCCCTTTCCCAACCCGCTCACGCCAGCCGCCGGCTGCACCGTAATCGACCTCGAAGGCGTGACGCACTGGGCGCGCGGCCTGGCCGACCTGCCCCCGCTGTTCCAGGAAGTGGCCGACGCCTGGGCCAGCGCGCTCGAACACGGCGCCGGCTTTTCCGATCTGCAGCAGGCGCTGCGCGAGCGCGACGTGCCGCGCCTGAAGGCGCTGTGGGATCAGCTGGTGCCGCTCTGGGACGACCGCACTTTCTACGACTTCGTGGCGCAGTCACCCGCGTTCGCCGCGCTTTCGTTCCGCCACCGCGAGGTGTTCGGCCAGGTGGGCTTTGGCACCGGCGGCTGGGATTCGGACTTTCCCAACTCCATGCTGGAAATCCTGCGCGTGGTGCTGACCGGCTGCGACGAGAACCAGCACCTCATCGTCGGCGGGGCCGAACAGGTGCCGGTGGGCCTGTGGCGCCACGCGCCCGAGCAGATCCGCCACTGGCCGGACGGCACCACGCTGGCCCGCCTGCATCAGGGCGCCCCGCGCAGCGGCGTCACCGCCATCCAGCGCGCGCCCAACGGGCAGTTCACCGTCACCGACACCTGGGGCAACACGCGCCAGTACGCGGCCGTGCTCGTCACCTGCCAGAGCTGGCTGCTCACCACGCAGATTGCCTGCGAGGAATCGCTGTTTTCGCAGAAGCACTGGATGGCGCTGGACCGCACGCGCTACATGCAGTCGTCCAAGACCTTCGTCATGGTCGACCGCCCGTTCTGGCAAGACATCCGCACCAGCGGCGCGCTCGAAGGCTGGCCCACGCTGGGCATGACGCTCACCGACCGCCTCACGCGCGGCACCTACCTGTTCGACAACGGGCCCGACAAGCCGGGCGTGATCTGCCTGAGCTACGCCTGGATGGGCGACGCGCTGAAGATGCTGCCGCACAGCACCGAAAAACGCGTGCAACTCGCGCTCTCGGCCCTGCGCCAGATCTTCCCGGACGTGGACATTGCCAGCCACATCATCGGCGACCCGATCAGCGTCTCGTGGGAGGCCGACCCGCATTTCCTCGGCGCCTTCAAGGGCGCGCTGCCCGGCCACTACCGCTACAACCACCGCATGTACAGCCACTTCATGCAGGACAATTTCCCGGCGGCCGAACGCGGCATCTTCATCGCGGGCGACGACGTGTCGTGGACGCCGGCCTGGGTCGAGGGCGCGGTGCAGACCTCGCTCAACGCCGTGTGGGGCATGGTGCGCCACCTGGGCGGGCGCTGCCACCCGGCGAACCCGGGGCCGGGCACCGCGTTCGATGCGATCGGGCCCGTCGCCCTGCCCGATTGAAGCCCCGCCAACCTCAACTTCTGGCGGGTTCAACGCCCACCCGACCGAACCGCTGCACGATTCCACGCCCACACGATTCCGTGCCTCCCCTCTGCCACTCCCGCCCTGTTCAACGCTGCGCTTTCACCCATGCCCGCTGACACCCTCACCCTTGCGCTCTGGCAGACCGCCTACGCCGCCAGCACCGCCGAGGCCTTGCAGCGGCTCGACGCGGTGGCCGCGCAGGCCCGCGCACAGGGCGCCGACCTGCTGGTGACGCCCGAGATGGCGCTCACCGGCTACGCCATCGGTCCGGAGCGCGTGGCCGCGCTGGCCGAGGCACCCGACGGCCCGCTGGCACAAGAGGTGGCCACCATCGCCCAGCGCCACGGCATCGCCATCGTTTACGGCTACCCGGCGCTCAACGCCGGTGGCAAGCCCTTCAACGCCGCGCAGGCCATTGGCCCGGACGGCGCGCGCCTGGCGCATTACCGCAAGACGCACCTGTTCGGCGAGCTGGACCGCGCGCAGTTCAGCGCAGGCGATGCCGCCTCGCAGGTGTTCGAGTGGCGCGGCTGGCGCCTGGGCCTGTTGATCTGCTTCGACGTGGAGTTTGCGGAAACCGTGCGCCTGCTGGCCCTGCAGGGCGCCGACGCGGTGCTGGTGCCCACCGCCAACATGGTGCCGTTCGACAACGTGCAGCGCGTGCTGCTGCCGGCGCGTGCGCTGGAAAACAGCCTGTTCCTGGCCTACGCCAACGCCTGCGGGGGCGAGGGCCATGCGGGTGGCGAACTGGTCTACAACGGGTTGAGCTGCCTGCTGGGGCCGGATGGCCAGGCGCTGGGGCAGAGTGGTCTGGGTGATGACTTGTTGGTGGCAACGATGGACCGCGCCGCCCTGCAACAGCACCGGGCGTCATCGCAGCTGCCCCATCGGCGCAGCGGGCTCTACGGCCCACTGGTTTCGCACTGACCGGTTGCCTGCCGGCCATCCAGCCAATGGGTAGGGCTGGTCCAACATCGGGCACCTCGGATAAGACGTGCATCTGACGCGACCGTTCGCCGGGTGGGCGGGGCTTGCGGGCTTGTGACTCGCAAGGGTCTTTGTCAGGGCTGGTGGACGTATTGGAGCGGCGCACCAGCTTTCTGTCCAATACATAATTGGTGACCATCCATCTGTTTATCAGATGGCATGAAGCGTCTGCGGCTACCGCACTTCCGTGCTCCTGTGCTCCTGTGCTCCTGTGCTCCTGTGCTCCTGTGCTCCTGTGCTCCTGTG
>JAGXRS010000209.1 GCA_018335615.1 Hydrogenophaga sp.
CCGCGCGAAGCCAAGGTGCTGCGCATGCGCTTCGGCATCGAGATGAGCACCGACCACACGCTGGAAGAAGTGGGCAAGCAATTCGATGTGACGCGCGAGCGCATCCGCCAGATCGAGAGCAAGGCCGTGCGCAAGCTCAAGCACCCCAGCCGCTCGGACAAGCTGCGCAGCTTCATCGACACGCTCTGACACGCCTGTCGGCGTCTTCCCACATGAATCTGCTGCCCGGCAGGCGAGCGGAATCGAAGGGAATTTCTCAGGCGTTCTGCTGCCGGCCAGCCGGCGCCAAACCAGCCCCCCAGCCAGTCCCATGATGGGGACACCAACGAAAAGGCCACCGCAAAGCGGTGGCCTTTTTTATTTTTTGACAGAGGCTGCAGGCAGCCTCTTCTCACATCAGCGAATCACCGCGAGGGTGGTGCGCACGCCACCCTTGTAGGTCATCAGCGTCAGGGCACCATTCTTGATATCGCCTTTTTCGTCGAAAGCGATGTTGCCGGTCACGCCCTTGTAATCGGTGGCCTTGAGGGCGGGCAGGTACTTCGTCGGGTCAGACGAGTTAGCCGTCACCATGGCGTTGGCCATGACCTTGACCGCGTCGTAGACGTACGGTGCGTACACCTGCACCTCGGCGCCGAACTTGGCCTTGAAGTCTTCACGGAACTTGTCCATGCCCGCCTTCTGCTCGCCTTCCACGCCGCCTGCCTCTGCACAGTAGACCTGATCATCGGCCATGCCGTTACCGGCCAGCTTCGGCAACTCGCTGGAGCAGATGCCGTCGCCACCCATGAACTTGGCGTTGATGCCGAGGGCCTTCATCTGCTTGAGCATCGGACCCGCCACGGCGTCCATGCCGCCGAAGAACACGACATCGGGCCTCCTGGCCTTCAGGGTGGTCAGGATGGCGTTGAAGTCGGTCGCCTTGTCGTTGGTGAACTCACGGCCGACCACCGTACCACCGGCCGCCACCACGCCTTTTTCGAACTCGTCCGCCACGCCCTGGCCGTAGGCCGTGCGGTCGTCGATCACGGCAACCGTTTTGGCCTGCAGGGTTTCCACCGCGTACTTGCCCAAGGTGCCGCCCAGGTGCACGTCATCAGCCACCATGCGGAACACGCCAGCGTAGCCCTGACGGGTGTACTTGGGGTTCGTGGCCGACGGAGAGATCTGGGGGATACCGGCGTCGTTGTAGATCTGCGAAGCCGGGATGGTGGTGCCCGAATTCAGGTGCCCGATCACGCCCGCGACCTTGGCATCCACCAGCTTGGTGGCCGCCGCGGTGCCCTGCTTCGGATCGCCCGCGTCGTCTTCGGCCAGCAGCTCGAACGTGGTGGGACGGCCATCGATGGTCAGACCGGCTGCGTTCAGCTCTTCAATGGCCATCTTGGCGCCGTTCTCGTTGTCCTTGCCGAGGTGCGCAATGCCGCCGCTGGTGGGACCAACATGCCCGATCTTGATGACCTGGGCTTCCACGGCGGCTGGGGCCGCAGCAGGTGCAGCAACGGGGGCAGCCTCTTCTTTTTTGCCGCAGGCGGCCAAAGCGACAGCCGCTGCGATCACGGCCAGTTTCATGTTCAGTTGCATAGAAATCCTCGGAAAGGAATGACAAATTGGAATGCGGAGGGAACTTTTTTCTCCACATCCCTGAAGATACTCCAAAAAACCGCTGGCTACCGGCCTACGACACGGGTGGACCGTGGCGTATGAGGGTTTGTCCCCGAGTCCATCAAGTCAACGAATGGCTCATTAGCCAGCGGCATGGAAACCGGGTGGCTTCATCACCCCTGCGGCGCGAGGCGCAAATCGTGCCGGTTGGGTTCGATGCCGGCCCCGCGGTATTGCATCCACCGCGCACGCGCGGACTCGCGGTCCTCCTGGGCAGTCGCAACGACCTCAATCACGCGGCCAAAGCGCTCATATCCACGGGGCATGTCAGCCCGAAGGTTGACCAAGACCGCAGCCGCACGGCCTGATACGCCGGTGGGCACGGCGCTGCAGAGCAGAATGGGCGAGTGTTTCAGGACATGCGCGGCATCCCCTTCGCGACAGTGGGGCAGGAAATCTTCTGTCGAGAAGGTCCACAGTGCAGCATCCAGAGCCGTCAGGGCGTCGGGCTCTGTCACCACGACGAGCCGAGCACCTTTCAGATAGGCCTTGCGCAACAGACGGCAGGCGTAGGCCTGCTTGTCGGGTGCATTGAAATGGAAGTCAACCTCGGTCATGTGACGAGGAACTGGGTCCGCCTCACGCCTTGCGCGTGCGTCTCGCGGCGGCTTTTGGCGTGACCACCGGCTCGGCGGTGGCAGACCGCGCGGCTTCTTCCAGAATGTACTGAAGGAGCAGCGGCACGGGACGTCCGGTCGAGCCCTTGGCCATGCCGCCTTTCCAGGCGGTGCCGGCAATGTCCAGGTGCGCCCAAGGCAAGTCGGCCGTGAACTTCTGCAGGAATTTGGCAGCGGTGATGGCGCCACCGGGACGCCCGGCCACGTTGCCCATGTCGGCAAAGTTGGACTTCAGGCCCTCGCCATACTCCTCGTCCAGCGGCAGACGCCAGCAGGGGTCGAGCGCGCGGTCGCCGGCCTGTTGCAGGGCCGCGGCCAGATCGTCGCGGGTCGAAAACAAACCCGAGCGCACCCCGCCCAGCGCGATGACGCAGGCGCCGGTGAGCGTGGCGATGTCGATCACGCTGCGTGGTTTGAAGCGCGCCGCATAGGTGAGCGCATCGCACAGGATGAGGCGACCCTCGGCGTCGGTGTTGAGGATTTCGATGGTCTGACCGCTCATGCTGGTGACCACGTCCCCCGGCTTGATGGCCTGACCGTCGGGCATGTTCTCGCAGGCGGGGATGAGACCGACCACGTTGATGCTGGGCTGCAGGTGCGCCAGTGCGGCAAAGGTGCCCAGCACGCTGGCCGCCCCCCCCATGTCGAACTTCATTTCGTCCATCTCGGCGGCCGGCTTGATGGAGATGCCCCCTGTGTCAAAGGTGATCCCCTTGCCCACCAGGACCACTGGGGCGCTCCCCTTCTCACCACCGTTGTAGCGCATCACGATGAAGCGCAAGGGCTCCACCGAGCCCTGGGCCACGGCCATGAAGGCGCCCATGCCGAGCGCTTCCACATCCTTGGGGCCGAGCACTTCCGTCTTGATGGGCGACTTGCGGGCGAGCTTGCGCGCCGCGTCGGCCAGCAGACTGGGCGTGGCGTGGTTGGCGGGGCGGTTCGCCCACTCCTTGGCAAATTCGACACCCGCCACCGTCGCCACGCCAGCATCAAAGGCCACCTGCACCGCCTTGGCTTGCGGCACGCCCACCACCACCTGGGCCACGGCACGGGCCTTGGCCGAGGGTTTGGTCGTGGTGTAGACATAACTCGCCTCGGCGCAGGCCTGCACGGCAGCGCTGACGCAGCCGGGCTCCAGGCTGATACCGCCGAGCCACAGCACCAGTTTCTTCACCCCGGGCTGCTTGAGCAGACCCATGCCGGCGGCCACCGCCTTGCGAACGGCGACGGGTGACCCGTCCCCCGCGCCGACCAGCACCACACGGGCCGACTGGATGCCCGCCACACGGTAGCAGGACAGGCTCTTGCCCACAGCGGTCTCCAGATCGCCACTGGCCACCGCCTGGTCCACCAACGAGGCCAGCGCGCCTTGTGCAGCTGCTGCGTGAGCTGCCTCGGGCACCAACACCAGCAGGGCATCGGCGGTCAGCGCCGCGGCCTGTTCAGCAGAGAGGGATTTGAGTTCGAAGTCCATAATTGCGCTTTCCTGTTGTGATTCGATGTTATTCCATTCTTCCATCCGCAAAGAGCTCGCACGCAGCTTCGGCGCCACCCTGGTGGTGCTGTTCACCATCGTGCTCACGATGCTGCTGATCCGCACGCTGGGCCTGGCGTCACGCGGCAGCGTGAACCCCGAGGAGATCATGCTGGTGCTGGGCTACACGGTGATCGGGCGCATGCCCACGATCCTGACCCTGGCCTTGTTCATTGCCATCGTGTCCACGCTCTCGCGCATGTACCGCGACAGCGAAATGATCATCTGGCTGGCCAGCGGACGTTCGCTGTCGGGTTTTCTCGGTCCGGTGATGCGGTTTGCCTGGCCCATCCTGCTGATGATCACCGCGATGGTGTTCTTTGTCTGGCCCTGGGCCAACCAGCAGACCGATGAGTTGCGGGGCCGATTCGAGAGCCGCGGCGACCTGGAGCGGGTGGCCCCGGGCCAGTTCCAGGAATCGTCGAGCGGGCGGCGGGTGTTCTTCATCGACAAGGACACGGCCGACGGCACCGAAGGACGCAACATCTTCATCTCCAGCACCGATGATGACGGACGGGAAACCATCACCTCGGCGCGTTCCGGACGCATCGTGCAGGAAGATGGCCGACAGATCCTCATGCTCAACAACGGTCAGCGCCTGGAAATAGCGGCAGACGGCAGCGGCCTTCGCGTCAGTGAATTCGAGGAATACGGCACCGAAGTGGGCACCGCCACAGGTTCCGGCGCGCGCGCTCAGGCGCTCAAGGCCCGCCCCAGCTGGGACCTGATTCGCAACCCCGATCGGGCCAACCTGGCCGAGCTGGGCTGGCGCGCCGGCATGGCCCTGACCGCCCTGAACTTCGTGCTGATCGCACTCGCCACGACGGTGAGCAACCCGCGCGCCGGACGGGGCGGCAACCTGTTCTTCACGCTGTTCGCCTTTGTCTTCTATTACAACCTGCTCAATCTCGGCCAGTCCTGGGTGGCCAAGGGCGTGGTGGACCTGCTGCCCTTCATGCTCCTGCTGCACGGCGTCGTGTTCGTGCTGGCCGCCTTGTGGCTGGCCAAGCGGCACCACAACCTGAGCCTGCGCGATGTGCTGCGCTTTCGGGCGCCACGCTTGGCATCGTCGCGTGAAAGCACCGCATGAAAACCATACGGCGCCTGATTTACGCAGAGGTTTTTGCCGCGGTGGGCTTCGTGCTGCTGGCCTTCCTGTCGCTGTTCTTCTTCTTTGATTTCGTCGACGAATTGCCGGCCCTGGGCAAGGCGTCGGCCCTGGACCCCGAGCGCATTTATCAGATGCGCCACGCCCTGCTGTATGTCGGCTTGCTCATGCCCAACCGTATTTACGAGTTGCTGCCGATTGCCGTGCTGATCGGATCGGTGTTCGTGCTTGCCCGACTGGCTCAGGGCTCGGAATACACCATTCTGCGCACCAGTGGGCTTGGCCCCTGGCGGGCCCTGCGCACCCAGCTTGGGCTGGGGGTCGTGTTCGTGCTCATCACCTTCGCCATTGGCGACTACGTGGCGCCTGCGGCCGACCGAATGGCGCAGCTGCTCAAAGCCAGCTACCAAGGCCGCATCAGCGTGGGACAGACCGGCGCCTGGTTGAAGGAACGCCAGCCCTACAGCAACTTCTCCGTCAACGTGGGTGCGCTGTCGGCCGATGGCGAGCTGGACAGGGTGCGGATTTTTGAATTTGACAACCAGGGCTTCCTGGTCTCAACGGTGCAGGCCACCTCCGGACAGATCGAGAGTGACGACTCCTGGACGCTGCGCAACGTGCAGCGGCGCGAGTTCGACACGGCGGGCCTCACCTCGGCCCGCATCACGCACACCCAGCTGGAGCGCTTTCGCTGGCCCAGCAGCCTCAATGCCGAGATGGTGTCGGTCGCCCTGCTCAAGCCCGAGCGCATGCGCACCACCGACCTCTTCGCCTACGTCCGCCACCTCGAAGCCAACAACCAGACCGCCCAGCGCTACGAGATCGAGTTCTGGCGCAAGGTGTTCTACCCGCTGAGCTGCCTGGTGATGGTGGTGCTGGCGCTGCCGTTTGCCTACCTGCATTTCCGCTCCGGCGGCATCACCGGCTATGTGTTCGGCGGCGTGATGATCGGTATCAGCTTCTTTCTGCTCAACAACGTGTTCGGCTACATCGGCAACCTCAACCAGTGGCAACCCTGGCTGGCGGCCGCCTCGCCGGCGCTCATCTATTCGGTCTTTTCACTCGGCGCCTTCGGGTGGCTGGTGCTTCGGAGGTAGTCCATGCTCGGTGTGATTGTGTTTGCGCATGGGTCCCGTGACCCGTTGTGGCGCCTGCCCGTGGAGGCGGTGGCGCAGCAGATCGCGCGCAGCGACCCGGCGGCACGCGTCTCCTGCGCCTATCTGGAGCTGTGCGAGCCCGACATCGACACCGCGGCGGCGGGGCTGATCGCACAGGGCGCCACGCACCTGCGGGTACTGCCGCTGTTCTTTGGCATGGGCAAACACGCCCGCGAAGACCTGCCGGTTCTGATGCAGGGCCTGCGCCAAACCCATCCGGCCGTGCGATTCGAGCAGCTGCCTGCCGCCGGCGAAGACCCGCGCCTGACCGCCCTGCTGGCCCAGATCGCGCTGGAAGCGACGCCATGAACCTGCACCAGTTCCGCTTCGTGCAGGAAGCGGTGCGACGCAACCTGAACCTGACCGAGGCGGCCAAAGCCCTTCACACCTCCCAACCCGGGGTCTCCAAAGCGATCATCGAACTGGAAGACGAACTGGGCATCGAGATCTTCGCCCGCCACGGCAAGCGCATCAAACGCGTGACCGAGCCCGGCCAGCAGGTGCTCAAGAGCGTGGACATCATCCTGCGCGAGGTCAACAACCTCAAGCGCATCGGCGAGCAGTACTCGGCACAGGACAGCGGCACGCTGTCCATCGCCACCACCCACACGCAGGCGCGCTACGTGCTGCCCGGGCCGGTGGCGCAGCTGCGCCAGGCCTATCCCAAGGTGGGCATCAGCCTGCACCAGGGCTCTCCCGACCAGGTGGCCAAGATGCTGATGGAGGAAGTGGCCGAGATCGGCGTGGCCACCGAGTCCCTGGTGAACTACCCCGATCTGGTCACCCTTCCCTGCTACGAATGGCAGCATGTGCTGGTGCTCCCGTTCGATCACCCGCTGCTGGAGCGCGAGCGCGTCACGCTGGAAGACCTGGCACAGGTGCCACTGGTGACCTACCACCCCAGCTTCACCGGCCGAACCCGCATCGACCAGGCTTTTGCGTTGCGCCACCTGAAGCCCAACATCGTGCTGGAAGCCATCGACTCCGACGTCATCAAGACCTACGTGAAGCTGGGCATGGGCGTGGGTATCGTGGCCGAAATGGCCATGCAGGACAGCACCCTCAACGGGCAGACGCCCGACCTCGTGTCGCGCCCGGCGGGCCAGCTGTTCGGCCACAACCTGGCGCGCGTGGCTTTCAAGCGCGGCACCTACCTGCGCCATTTCGTGCTGCGCTTCGCCGAACTGCTCAGCGACCGGCTGACCCGCGACTCGGTGCTGAGGGCCATGAGCGGCACCCCCGATGATTACGAGCTGTAGAGATGATTCCACCCCCGTCGCTGGCTCGCTTCGCGTAGCCGCATCCCCCTTCAAGGGGGCAACATCCGCGCCCGGGCGGAGCCCGTTGCGCGGTGTCTCTGGGCTGTGCCACCCCTCTCGCCGACCGCCCTTCGCTCTCCACGATCTGTACATCTGAACCCATGACAGCAGCGTTCACGCCCCCCCTCACCTCCCGCCTGCCGAACGTGGGCACGACCATCTTCACCGTCATGTCGGCACTCGCCACCGAGGCCGGGGCGGTGAACCTGGGGCAGGGTTTTCCTGACTTTGGGTGCGACCCGGCACTGCTGGACGCCGTGACCGAGGCCATGCAGGCCGGGCACAACCAGTACCCGCCCATGCCCGGCATTGCGGCGCTGCGACAGGCCATGGCCGCCAAGATGCAGGCGCTCTACGGGCTGGCGTACGAGCCGGCCACCGAGATCACCGTCACCGCCGGCGCCACGCAGGCCATCCTGACCACCATCCTGGCCGTGGTCCACCCCGGCGACGAGGTGATCGTGCTGGAGCCCTGCTACGACAGCTATGTGCCCAACATCGAACTGGCGGGCGGCGTCGTGGTGCGCGTGCCGCTCACCCCCGGCAGCTTTCGGCCCGACTTCGACCGCATTGCCACCGTTCTCTCGCCGCGCACCCGCGCGATCATCATCAACAGCCCGCACAACCCCAGTGGCATGGTCTGGAGCGCGGCCGACATGCTGCAGCTGCAGGAACTGCTGGCGCCCACGAACGTGCTGCTCATCAGCGACGAGGTGTATGAGCACATGGTCTTCGACGGCCAGCATCACCAGAGCGCCGCGCGCTTTCCCGGCCTGGCGGCCCGGGCCTTCATCATCAGCAGCTTTGGCAAGACCTACCACGTCACGGGCTGGAAGGTCGGCACGGTGGTGGCACCCGCCGCGCTCACCGCCGAGTTCCGCAAGGTGCACCAGTTCAACGTGTTCACCGTGAACACACCCATGCAGCACGCCCTGGCGCGCTACATGGCCGACCCGGCGCCCTACCAGGGCCTGAGCGCCTTCTACCAGCGCAAGCGCGACCTGTTCCGCGACGGCCTGGCGTCCACGCGCTTGCGTTTGCTGCCCAGCGAAGGCACCTACTTCCAATGCGTGGATATTTCCGCTCTGGCAGTACCCGAGCGGGACCTGCCAGAGGCCGACTTTTGCCAATGGCTCACCCGCGAGATCGGCGTGGCCGCCATTCCCCTCTCCGCCTTTTACGGCAGCGGCTTCGACCAGCGCGTGGTGCGCTTCTGCTTCGCCAAAAAGGACGAGACATTGCGCGAAGCCTTGGCCCGCCTGGCCCGGCTGTGACCGCCTCCCGGCCCTGATGGCGGGGAAACCTGGGGCCCTGTCCTATCTGGCGGGCTCAAGGCGCTCGCCGGCGTGGGCGCAGGTGAGCGACCGCACCACATCCCCCGCACAGGGGGCCAATTCGGTCAGGCGCTCGGTTTCATTCCTTTCAACGGCGGCCAGAATCAACTCGTTGATGCCCCCCACGGCCGCCAACGCCATGGCCGAGGACAAGGCGGGCTTCGCGCCCTGCGCATCCGACGGCGCGCCACTGTTCACCGTCTCGCACAAGAAGTCGGCCAGTTTCTGCATCACCTCGCGCCGCACCGCCAGACCCGCCACGCCCAGGTGGTGAATCTCGACAAACAAGGTGCGGATGAGCCCGGTGCCGCGCTCAAGGTGCGCCAGATAGGCCGTGAGGGCGTGCTCGACCTGGGCCTGCCAGGGCCGGTCGGGCTGAACCGCCTCCCGCAAAGTCTTCAGAGCCGAGGCACTCGCCGCGCGGTAGAGCGCCAGAAAGCAGGCCTCTTTGCTGTCGAAATGCTCGTAGAACGTGCGCTTGGACACGCCCGCCTCCCGCACGAGGTCGGCGATGGTGGCGTTGCCCAGCCCCTTGGCCGTGGCGACCTTCGCCATGGCCTGTAGCAGGCGGACCCGATGGTCGCTGGGAGGGTCCGCGGGGGTTTCGGTGTGGTCCATGTGAACGGATGGTAGACCGTGCGGCAGTCGCCAGCCTGACACCGCCGCCTCAGACTTGACAGCGGGGCCGCCGACACGCGACACTGAAGGTACTGACACGTACCAAACCCATTCCCCCATGACCGAACTCGTTGTCCGCCGCCTGCTGATCGACCTGGAGCAACCCGTGGCGCGCCACTGGTGCAGCGGCGACGCCTTCCTGACCGCCTGGTTCAATGCCCTGTCGATGAGCTTCCCGGTCGGCGAGCAGTTCTTCATCGATTCGGTGCGCAAGGGCTTCAAAGCCCTTGCGCCGGAACGACAGGAGGCCTTTCGCGCCGAAATACAGGGCTTTGTGGGGCAGGAAGCCACACACCGGCGCATCCATGCGTTGTTCAACGCCCAGATCGAACAACACGGCCTGGTGAACGACTGGGAGCCCCGGGCGCGCGAGCGCCTGCGGCTCATCGACGGCACGGACCCGCGCCACGGCCTGGCCATCACCGCCGCCAATGAGCACTTCACGGCCCTGTTTGCCGAATGGCTGCTGTCGCATGAAGGCGTGCTGGACGGCTGTGAACCACGGCTCAAAGCCCTCTGGCTCTGGCACAGCGCCGAAGAGGCCGAGCACAAATGCACCGCGTTCGACCTCTACAAGGCGCTGGACGGCAGCCACGCCTGGCGTGTCAGGTGGATGCGCCGCATTACCCTCATCTTCCTGAGCGACACCCTGCTGCAGACCGTGCGCAACCTGCGCCGGGACGGCACCCTCTGGCGCTGGAGCACCTGGCGCAGCGGTTGGCACCACCTGCTGGGACCACAAGGCCTGCTGCGTGCCAGTTTCCAACCGTGGCGCGCGTATTTCAAGCCCGACTTCCACCCGGCCCAGCAGACGAGCGAGTTGTCGAACGACTGGCTGCGGAACAACGCCGGGCTCTACACCCGGGTGGGCAGCGCATGAAGGGAGGACCGTGCTGCGATGTACCACCATAGCCCCTTTGGACGATGGGACCGCCCGGGCGCAGAGGGCCGCGCTCCCACATAATCGGGGTCATGTCTGAACGCGTCATTCCCCTTGTTGACCACCGCAGCCGCACCCTGGTGGCCAGCGTGCCGGCCCACGCCGTCGTGCCCACCGGGCTGCTCGGCGATTCGCTCGGGCGACCGCTTCGGGACCTGCGCATCAGCGTCACCGACCGCTGCAACTTCCGCTGCAGCTACTGCATGCCCAAGGAGGTGTTCGACAAGGACTATCCCTACCTGCCCCACAGCGCCCTGCTCAGCTTCGAGGAGATCACGCGGGTGGCGCGCCAGTTTGTGGCGCACGGGGTGCAGAAAATCCGCCTGACCGGAGGCGAGCCGCTGCTGCGCAAGAACATCGAGATCCTGATCGGGCAACTGGCGGCGCTGCGCACAGCAGAGGGCCGGCCGCTCGACATCACGCTGACCACCAACGGTTCCCTGCTGGAGCGCAAGGCCACCGCCCTGAAGGCCGCTGGCCTGCAGCGCGTGACCGTGAGCCTGGACGGGCTGGACGACACGGTGTTCCGGTCCATGAACGATGTCGATTTCCCGGTAGCCGATGTGCTGCGCGGCATCGACGCGGCGCAAGCCGCCGGGCTGGGTCCGATCAAGGTCAACATGGTGGTCAAACGTGGCACCAACGACCACGAAATCCTGCCCATGGCCCGCCACTTCAAGGGCACGGGCGTGGTGCTGCGCTTCATTGAATACATGGACGTGGGCGCCACCAACGGCTGGCGCATGGACGAGGTGATGCCCAG
>JAGXRS010000210.1 GCA_018335615.1 Hydrogenophaga sp.
CCGTTCCCGGGGCCGGGGGCGGGTGCTGCCGGGCGCGCGCCTGGGCCAGCCGCTCCTGGTTTCGGCGCGTCTGGGCGCTGTCCGGCGCCAGGACCCGCGCACGTTCCAAGGCGGATTCGGCTTCGTCGAGTCGTCCCGCATGCAGCAGGGTGTAGCCGATGTTGTTGTGGATGTGGGCGGTGTCGGGTGCCAGCTCGCGGGCCCGCATGAACAGGTCCAAGGCCTCCACCGTCTGACCGTCCTCTGCCCGGATCACCCCCAGTGCGTTGAGGGCGCCGACGTGATCGGGCTGCATCGCCAGCACGCGCTCGTAACGCTGCCCGGCGATCTTCAGGTGCCCGTTGGCATGGGCTTCGCGGCCCAGCCCATACACCTGGTCGATCACGGACGCGCCAGGACTCAGCAAGCCAGGGGCTTGGACCCGCGTGGCGGGCAGGCGGCTCATGAGCACCGGCCCGTCGGACGGTGCCGGTACCAAAGAAGAGCAGCCCATCAGGCCGCCGAGCAAGGTGAGTGAAGTCCAGCGCTGGAATGTCATGGGTTGGGCCTTGAAAGCATCAGCCACCACCACCCATGGAGGGCAGCAGCACACGGTAGACACTGATCATGGCCGGCCCCAGGAGCACGACCATCAGTGACGGAAAGATGAAGAAGATCAACGGAAAGAGCAGCTTCAGGGGAATCTGGGCGGCGCGCTCTTCGGCGCGCAGGCGCCGGTGCCCGCGCATGGTGTCGGCCTGCACGCGCAGCGCGTCGGCCACATTGGTGCCGAAACGGTCCGACTGGACCAGCATCGACACGAACGACGTCATGTCGGCCACACCGCAGCGCAAGGCGAGGTTTTGCAAGGCGCGCTCCCGCTTCACGCCCATGCGCAGTTCCAGCGTCAGCAGGTTCAGCTCGTCCGACAGCGCCTCGCTGCGCATCCCGATCTCGCTGGCGGCCCGGTTCATGGCCGCGTCCAGGCCCAGCCCGGCTTCCACGCAGACGATCATCAGGTCCAGCGCGTCGGGCAGCGCGTTCTGCAGGCTCTCCTGCCGCCACGCCACCAGCCGGGACAGCACGACGTTCGGGAGGTAGTAACCCATGGCGAGCAGCACCAGGAGCAGCAGCAGCCCGCTGTTGAACGTGAGGTTGATGCCGCTGGCGCCGACATACAGCATCATCAAGCCCGGCAGGCCCAGCGCCAGCAGCGTCTTGGCGGCAAAAAACACCGCCGGCCACGAAGCCTCCCGCAGGCCGGCCTGCATGAAACGCACGCGCAGGCTGGATGCTTCCCAGCCCTCCTTGGGCGCCGACAGCTTGGCCATGGGCCCGGCCACCTTCACGACCCGGGCGTGCCATTCGGCATTGCCTTCGAGCCCCTGGGTACCTGGCAAGGGTGTCTCGGCGATCCCGTCCAGCCGGCGCTTCACGGCTTCGTTGCGGTTCAGCCACTCCACCACACCAAAGGTGAGGCCGGTCACCGCCAGAAACACCAGCCCCAGCAGGATCCATTGCGTGATCATCCGGTTCTCCTCATATCTTGATGTCGATGACCCGCCACATGACGAAGATGCCGGTGGCCATCAGCGCGAGTGCGCCGTACACCACCTGGATACCGGCCGGATCGGTGAACAGGGCCGCCAGGTACTCGGGGTTGGTGAACTGGATGGCCACGGCCACACAGAACGGCAGACCGGTGAGGATGTAGGCCGAGAGCTTGCCTTCCGCTGCGAGCCCGCGCACCTTGGCAAACAGCAGGAAACGCTCGCGCACCAGGTCGGCCAGTTTGCCCAGCAACTCCGAGAGGTTGCCCCCGGTCTCCCGCTGAATGATCACCGCCATGGCGAAATAGCGCATGTCGGCATTCGGCACCCGGCTGGCCAGGTTGTTGAGCGCGTTGTCGATCGACACGCCGAAGGCAATCTCGTCGGTGGTGATGCGGAATTCACCCGCGATGGGCTCTGGCGCTTCGGATGCCACCATGCCCATGGCCGAGGGAAAGGCATGGCCGGCGCGCAAGGCGCGGGAAATGAGGTCCATCGCTTCGGGCAGTTGCGCCTCCAGCTGGCGCAGGCGTTTTGCGCGCTGGCGCAGCAAGCGCAGCAGCGGCACGGCCCCCAGCGCCAGGGAGACGCCCAGTTGTACCGGCCAGCTCCAGCCCAGCAAGGCACCCAGCAGCAGGCCCGACACGGCGGCCAGCGCACCCATCGACAGCAGCCGGGACACGGTCTGGGTGCTGCCGGCCTGGAGCATCAGCCGGTCCAGCTGCACGACGGGTGGCATGCGCTGCAGCAGGCGCTGCAGGACGGGCTGGTGGCTGAGCACGCGCTGCTTGAGCAGGTGGCGCGGTGCCACCGCTGGGCCTGCGCCTTCCGTCATGGACTGCAGGCGCTCGTTCATCCGGCGCACCTCGGGGCTGCGGGTGTCGCTCCAGTAGACGTACAGGCCTTCGATCAGCAGCACCACCGCCACAAAGCCGACCGCCACGAACAGGGCAAAGCTCGTGTTCATGGCGTCACTCGTAGACCAGCGAGGGATCGAAGGCCGCGTCGGGCACCAACTGCCCATAGGACTTGAGCCGGTCCATGAACTTGGGCCGCACGCCGGTGGCGCGGAAGTTGCCCGTCACCAGGCCCTGCGCGTCCACACCGGTCTGGCTGAAGCGGTAGATCTCCTGCATGGTGATGATTTCGCCCTCCATGCCCGTGATCTCGGAGACGCTGATGATCTTGCGCCGCCCGTCGTTCAGCCGCGCGATCTGCACCACGGCGTGAATGGCCGAGCTGATCTGCTGGCGCATCGCGCCCTGGGAAATCACCGCCCCGCCGTAGCCGGCCATGTTCTCCAGCCGGGTGAGCGCGTCGCGCGCGGAGTTGGCGTGCACCGTGGCCATGGAGCCTTCGTGGCCGGTGTTCATGGCCTGCAGCATGTCCAGCACCTCGGCGCCACGCACCTCGCCCAGGATGACGCGGTCCGGGCGCATGCGCAGGCTGTTGCGCACCAGCGCCCGCTGGCCCACCTCGCCCTTGCCTTCGATGTTGGGCGGGCGGGTTTCGAGCCGCACCACATGGGGCTGCTGCAGCTGCAGCTCGGCCGCGTCCTCGATCGTCACGATGCGCTCATGGGCCGGGATGGACGCCGAGAGCACGTTGAGCATGGTGGTCTTGCCGGTGCCGGTGCCGCCGGAGATCACGATGTTCATCTTCGACTTCACCATGGCCGCGAGCAGCTCGGCCAGCAGGGGCGTGAGCGAGCGCTTCTCGATCAGGTCCCGGATCGTCAGCGGCACCACCGCGAAGCGGCGGATGGAGAGCAGCGGGCCGTCCAGCGCCAGCGGCGGAATGATGGCATTCACCCGCGAGCCGTCGGGCAGGCGG
>JAGXRS010000211.1 GCA_018335615.1 Hydrogenophaga sp.
CGGTGCCACACACCCCGCTTCACCGACTCTGTTTCCTGTGGCCCAGCCGAGACCGGCTTGGGCGTCTCATAGGCCGTGCGCTCTTCTCTTTTTTCGCGCTCTCTTTCTTCTTCTCATCACCCCATGGAAATCGCCTTACTGTTCTCGCTGATCCTGATCAATGGCTTGTTTGCCATGTCCGAGATCGCACTCGTCACCGCGCGCAGAGGGCGCCTGCAAAAACTGGTTGACGAGGGCGATGGCGCCGCGATCGCAGCCGTCAAGCTGGGCGAAGACCCGACGCGTTTTCTCTCCACCATCCAGATCGGCATCACGTCCATTGGCGTGCTCAACGGCATCGTCGGCGAGGCGGCCCTGGCCGGGCCGCTGGCGGTGTGGCTGGTCACGGTGGGCATGCCGGCCGACGCCAGCCAGCTGGCCGCCACCGCTCTGGTGGTGGTGGTGATCACCTATTTCTCGATCGTGGTGGGGGAACTGGTGCCCAAGCGCATCGGGCAGTCGAACCCGGAACTGCTGGCGCGCCTGGTGGCGCGCCCCATCAACTGGCTGGCGATGGCCACCAAGCCGTTTGTGGTGCTGCTGTCGATCTCCACCCAGGGGCTGCTGCGCATGCTGGGCATCCGGCAGGGCAACGCCAACGCCGTGACCGAGGAAGAGATTCACGCCATGCTGGCCGAGGGCACGACCGCGGGCGTGATCGAGTCGCACGAGCACACCATGGTGCGCAACGTGTTCCGGCTGGACGACCGGCAGATCGGCTCGCTCATGGTGCCGCGCAGCGATGTGGTGGTGCTCGACCTGGACGAGAGTTTCGAGGTGAACATGGCGCGCGTGGAGGCGTCGGACCACGCGCGGTTCCCGGTGGTGCGCGACGACCTCAACAACGTGATGGGCGTGGTGAATGCACGCAAGTGGCTGTCGCAGGCCTTGCGCGGCGGCGACCGCGAACTGGCGAAGCAGCCGCTGCAGGAGGCGTTGTACGTGCCGGAAACCATCACCGGCATGGAGTTGCTGGACAACTTCCGCCAGTCGGGCGGACAGATGGCGTTCGTGATCGACGAGTACGGCGAGGTGCAGGGCATCGTGACGCTGCAGGACCTGATCGAGGCGATCACGGGTGAATTCAAGCCGCGCGACCCGGCGACTTCCTGGGCGGTTCAGCGGGACGACGGCTCGTGGCTGCTGGACGGCCACATTCCGGTGCCCGAGCTGAAGGACCGGCTGGCGCTGGATGCCGTGCCCGACGAGGACCGCGGCCGCTACCACACGCTCAGCGGGCTGATGATGCTGCTGACCGGGCGGCTGCCGAAGGAAGGCGACCGCGTGGACTGGGAAGGCTGGCGCCTGGAAATTGTGGACATGGACGGCCGCACCATCGACAAGGTGCTGGCCACGCCCCGCGACCCGCTGACGGCCGTGCCCGCCGAAGGCAGCACGGTGCCCTGATCCGCGGGGCGTGGGCCCGGGCCGGATTCGGGCGGGCTCGCGGTCGGGACCCCGCGTGCCAGCCGGTGGGCTGGCGGTCGGGCACCGTTTTTGCTGCAGTGCGGCATGAAACCTGCCACCCCATCACAAACACCCGCCTCCGCGCCGACCGTCTGCCTCGCGCTCGCCGGCGGCAACGCGCTGGGCGCCTATGCAGCGGGTGCCGTCGAAGCGCTCGAAACAGCCGGGGTGCGGTTCGACGTGCTCAGCGGCGCGTCCATCGGCGCGGTGACCGCGGCCATCGTGGCCGGCAACCCCCCCGGTCAGGCCGGCAAGGCCTTGCGCGCGTTCTGGGCGCAGGGCAGTTCCGGTGTGGCCGGCACCGGCTGGCCCTGGATCACGACGCATCCCTGGCCGGACCTGTCGATGGGGCTGTCGCCCGGCCTGCGCGAGATGAGCAGCGCCGCGCACGCCATGCAAACCCTGCTGTTCGGACGCCCCGGCCTCTTCAACCCGAACCACCTCAGCCTGCTGCCGAGCTGGCCCGGCCTGCCGCGCCACATGGCGCTGTTCGACGCGCGGCCTGTGGTGCAGACGCTGGAGCGGGTGCTGGATTTCGAGCGCCTGCACACGCACGGGCCGCAGCTCATCGTCTGCGCCGTGGACCTGGAAACCGGCGAACCCGTGTATTTCGACAGCCGGCGCGAGCGCATCACGCCGCTACACCTGCTGGCCAGCACCGCGCTGCTGCCCGGCTTTCCGCCGGTGGAGATCGACGGCCGGCTGCTCGGCGACCCCGGGCTGTCGTGCAACCTGCCGCTGGACCCCCTGCTGCAGTTCAGGACGGGCGACCGGCTGTGCTTCGCGGTGGACCTGTTCAGCAGCGCCGGCGCCCGGCCGACAACGTTTGACGGCGCGCTGGAACGGGCGCAGGACGTCATTTTTGGTGCCCAGAGTGCGCGCACCTTGCGGGCGTTCCGGCGCGAGCAGCGCTTGCGGCATCAATTGCAGCAAGCACTGGGGGGCGCGTCACCGGCGGCGTCCGAGCAGGAGCGGGCCGATGGCCTGGAAGGCCCGCCCGGACAGGTGGACGTGGTGATGACCGCCTACCGGCCGTCCGCCAACGAAATCGGCGCCAAGACGCTGGATTTCTCGGCGGCCGCGCTGGGCGAGCGCTGGTCGGCCGGGCAGCGCGACATGGCCGCGGCCCTGGCCGCCCAGGCGGCTGGACAGGCCGAGATCGACGACCTGGGTTTCGCGCTCTACACCGGGCGGGAGGCCGAGCCGGTGGCCGCCTGAGGGAAAAAGCCCGGCCGGCCGGGCCGCGATGGCCGGCACCGTGTGGCCGGCGCCATCCAGCACCTGTTTGATGCCTCCACGCCCTGCCGCGTCAGCGCCCCAGTGTGGGCGAGGCCCATTGCGTCTGCTGCCGTTCGTTGTCGGCGGCCTCGTCGGGCGGCAGCTGCCGGAGGCACTCGGCGTAGGCGGCCAGGTCCAGCGGCTCGGCCCTGGACTCGGCGGCGGTGGCGGTCTGGGGTGAGCGGCCGTCCCACACGAAGCGGTTGCCGTGCTGCGGCGGGTCGGGCTCGCAGTCGTTCTTGTAGAGCGGCGGGGCTTCGAGGGTGAAGGCGTCAAACACGATGGTCTTCTCGAACACCAGGGGCTTGCCGTTGGGCGTGGGCGGCAGCGGCGGCAGCTGCTCGACGGCCCGGCGGGCGCGCTGCTCCACCGACGCCGAGGTGGTCCACCAGGTGTCGAGCCGGGCCAGTTGCCCGCCGGGCACGAACCTGAATCCATGGAAAGGCCAAACATAAGTAATTACTGAATTACATTAGAGCCATGCTGGCCAGACAAACCACCGAATCCCGTCAGGCCGCCCTGGTGGCGGCGGCGTTGGCGCTGGCCGCCGATCGCAGCCCGGCCACGGTGACGACCGCCGACCTGGCGCAGGCGGTGGGCATCACGCAGGGCGCGGTGTTCCGCCACTTCGAGAACAAAGAGGCGATCTGGCTGGCGGTGATCGCCGACGCGCACCAGCGCCTGCTGGAGCGGCTGCACGCCGCCGCCGCGCAGCACGCGGCGCCCCTGCCGGCGCTGCGCGCGGTGTTCATGGCGCACGTGGACTTCGTGGTGGAGCACCCCGGCCTGCCGCGCCTGGTCTTTCAGGAACTGCAGCAGCCGCAGGACACGCCACTGAAAGCACGCGTGCGCCACCTGATGCACGACGTGCGCGTGCTGCTGACGCGCCTGCTGCAGCAGGCACAAGACCAGCAGGTGTTGCACCCCGGCACCGACCTGCCCGCGGCCACCGTGCTGTTCGTGGGCTCGGTGCAGGGGCTGGTGATGCAGTCGATGCTGAGCGGCCAAGTGGGCGCCATGCGGCAGCAGGCGCCAGGCGTGTTTGAACTTTTGCAACGGGCCTTGGCCGCACCGCGCGCCCCACACAGTCCCCAGGAAACCCCATGACGATGAAACCGCAACACACCCGCCGCCTGCTGCTGGGTGGCCTCGCCTTGGCGCTGCTGGCCGCGCTGGCCTATGTGTCGCTGCGCACCGGGCCGCTGGCGCCCGTTCAGGTGCAGACCACGCCGGTGGGCAAAGGCCGCGTGAGCCCCGAGATCTTTGGCATTGGCCAGGTGGAGGCGCAACGCAGCTGGATGGTGGGGCCCACGGTGGCCGGGCGCGTGCGCGCGGTGCAGGTGGACGTGGGCGAGACGGTGCGGCCCGGCCAGCCGCTGGCCGAG
>JAGXRS010000212.1 GCA_018335615.1 Hydrogenophaga sp.
ATCCGCATCGGCGACAACAAGGGCGGCCGCTACAAGAGCGACAACTTCTGGATGATGGCCGATACAGGCCCCTGCGGCCCCTGCAGCGAGATCTTCTACGACCACGGCCCGCACATCCCCGGCGGCCCGCCCGGCAGCCCCGAGGAAGACGGCGACCGCTTCATCGAGATCTGGAACAACGTGTTCATGCAGTTCAACATGGACGAGACGGGCGCCGTGACGCCGCTGCCCGCGCCCTGCGTGGACACCGGCATGGGCCTGGAGCGCTTGGCCGCCATCCTGCAGCATGTGCACAGCAACTACGAAATCGACATCTTCGACCAGCTGATCAAGGCCGCCGGCCGCGAGACCGGTACGCAAGACCTGAGCAACCCCTCGCTCAATGTGATCGCCGATCACATCCGCGCCACCGCCTTCCTGGTGAGCGACGGCGTGATCCCCTCCAACGAAGGTCGCGGCTACGTGCAGCGCCGCATTGTGCGCCGCGCCATCCGCCACGGCTACAAGCTGGGCCAGAAAACGCCGTTCTTCCACAAGCTGGTGCCCGATCTGGTGGCGCTCATGGGCGAGGCCTACCCGAACATGGCGCGCCAGGCGCAGCGCATCACCGAGGTGCTCAAGGCCGAGGAAGAGCGCTTCTATGAAACGCTGGCCAACGGCATGGAAATTCTCGACGCCGCGCTGGCCAGCGGCGCGAAGGAGCTGCCCGGCGATGTCGCGTTCAAGCTGCACGACACCTATGGCTTCCCGCTCGACCTGTCGGGCGATGTGTGCCGCGAGCGCGGCCTGACGGTGGACGAAGCCGGTTTCCACGCCGCCATGGAGGCGCAGAAGGCCAAGGGCCGTGCTGCCGGCAAGTTCAAGATGGACCGCGCGCTGGAATACGCGGGCGCGGCCAATGCCTTCGTGGGCTACGAGCAGCTGGAAGCGCCTGGCAAGATCGTCGCGCTGTATGTGGACGGCACCGCCACGGCCGAACTCAAGGCCGGCCAGATGGGCGTCGTCGTGCTCGACAACACGCCTTTTTACGCCGAGAGCGGCGGCCAGGTGGGTGACCAGGGCGTCATCACCAGCGGCTCGGCCCACTTTGCGGTGGACGACACGCAGAAGATCAAGTCCGACGTGTTCGGCCACCACGGCACGCTGGCCGAGGGCACGCTCAACGTCGGCGACCATGTGACGGCCAGTGTGGACACGGCGCTGCGCGCGGCCACCGTGCGCAACCACAGCGCCACCCACCTGATGCACAAGGCCCTGCGCGAGGTGCTGGGCGAGCATGTGCAGCAGAAGGGCTCGCTGGTGAACGCCGAGCGCACCCGCTTCGACTTTGCCCACAACGCCCCGCTGACCGACGCCCAGATCCGCGAGATCGAAGCCCGCGTGAACGCCGAGGTGCTGACCAATGCGCCGGTGGACGCGCGCCTGATGGACATCGAGTCGGCCCAGAAGACCGGCGCCATGATGCTGTTCGGCGAGAAGTACGGCGAGACCGTGCGCGTGCTCGACATCGGTTCCAGCCGCGAACTCTGCGGCGGCACGCACGTGCAGCGCACCGGTGACATCGGCCTGTTCACCATCGTGGCCGAAGGTGGCGTGGCCGCCGGCGTGCGCCGCGTCGAAGCCGTCACCGGGCTGAACGCGCTTGCCTACATGCAGGACATGGAAGCCACGCTGGGCGGTGTGGCGGGCACGCTGCGCGTGGTGCCCAACGAGGTACCCGCCCGCGTGGGCGCCCTGCTGGAGCAGATGCGCGAGATCGAGAAGGAAATGGCCGCCCTCAAAGGCCGGCTGGCCTCGGCCCAGGGCGATGAGCTGGTGGCGCAGGCGGTGGACGTGCAGGGCGTGAAGGTGCTGGCCGCGGTGCTGCAGGGCGCCGATGCCAAGGGCCTGCGCGAAACGGTGGACAAGCTCAAGCACAAGCTCAAGAGCGCGGCCATCGTGTTGGCCTCGGTGGACGGCGGCAAGGTACAGCTGGCCGCTGGCGTCACGTCTGATGCCATGAGCAAAGTCAAGGCCGGCGAGCTGGTGAACTTCGTCGCCCAGCAGGTGGGCGGCAAGGGCGGCGGCAAGCCCGACATGGCCATGGCCGGCGGCACCGACGCCAGCACGCTGCCGCAGGCGCTGCAGTCGGTACAGGCATGGGTGGCCGAACGCCTGTGAAACCGCTGAGCGCCGCCTCGCCACCGTGGCAGCGGCGCTCCTGCCTGGCGGCGCTGGCCAGTGCCTGCCTGCCCGGGTTGCTGGGCTCGCCGGTCGCGTGGGCCGCCTCGCCGGGCGTACCCCCGCGCGACGGGCGCGAGCCTTGGCCCCGGCGCGCGCCCACACCCGCGCTGGATGCGCTCAACCTGCAGGGCGAGCGCGTGCGCCTGGCCGACTTCAAAGGCCGGGCGGTGCTGCTCAACTTCTGGGCCAGCTGGTGCGAGCCCTGCAAGGTCGAGATGCCTGGGCTGCAGAGCCTGCCCGGTCTGCTGGGCGAAGACCGGCTGGCGGTGCTGGCGCTCAACTTCAAGGAGCCGCCGCGTCGCGTGCTGCAGTTCGTGAACAGCACCGGCCTCACGCTGCCCGTGTTGCTGGACCCGCTGGGCGAGCACGCCCAGGCGTGGGACGTGCGCGTGTTCCCCACCACGGTGCTGATCGACCGGCAGGGCCGGGCGCGCCACCGGGTGCGCGGCGAGGTGGACTGGACCAGCGCCGCTGCGCTGGGCTGGGTCGATCAGCTGCTGGCCGCCAGCTGAGCGGGTGCGGCTGGAACCCCGGCCGGCCGCATAATCCCGCTTCGCCACGCCCCCGTGCGCTGGCGTCCTGAAGGCAATGCGCCGCAGCCTGTGCCTGCGGCACTGCCCATTTCCCCCACTCCGGAGTTCTCTTCATGACCACCGATCGCCGCCACTTCCTGCAGGGCGCCGCTGCCGCATCCCTGGCCGCTGCCTTGCCTTTGTTGTCCCCGTCCGCCAGCGCCCAGACCGCCGCACCTGCACGCCGCCATTTCCAGCCGGCCGCCAGCGACTGGCGCACCTTCGACGTCACCACCCGCGTCGACATCCAGCAGGCGGAAGGGCTGACGCAGGTCTGGCTGCCGCTGCCCAACGTCGAGTCGGACTGGCAGCAAGGGCTGACCAACCGCTTCGGCAGCAACGGCGACGCCCGCCTCACGGAATCGACCCTCTACGGCGTGCGCATGCTGCATGTGCGCTTCAACCCCGGTGAGGCCGCGCCCTATGTGGAGCTGACCAGCCGCGTGCGCACACGCAACCGCGTGACCGACTGGGCGCAGAAATCCGCCACGGCGGAAGATGCCGCCACGCTGCGCTTCTGGACCCAGCCCACGCGCCTGCTGCCCACCGACGGCATCGTGCGCACCACCGCCCGCGAGGCCACGCGCGGCGCCCGCACCGACGTGCAGAAGGCCCAGGCGATCTACGACTGGGTGGTGGCCAACACCCACCGCGAACCCAAGACGCGCGGTTGCGGCGAAGGCGACATCAAGACCATGCTGGAGACCGGCAACCTGGGCGGCAAGTGCGCCGACCTGAACGCCATCTTCGTCGGCCTGTGCCGCGCCGTGGGCCTGCCGGCGCGCGACGTCTACGGCATCCGCCTGGCGCCGTCGGCCTTCGGTTACAAGGAGCTGGGCGGCAACCCGGCCAGCCTCAAGGGCGCGCAGCACTGCCGCGCCGAGGTGCACCTGGCTGGTTATGGCTGGGTGCCCATGGACCCGGCCGACGTGGCCAAGGTGATGCGTCTGGAGACATCCGATTGGATCAAGACCACCGATCACCCGGTGGTGGCACCGGTGAACCGGGCGCTGTTCGGCAGCTGGGAAGGCAACTGGCTGGCCTGGAACATGGCGCACGACCTGAAGCTGCCGCAGGCACAGGGCCCGGAACTGGGTTTCTTCATGTACCCCACGGCCGAGACCGGCGGCGAGCGGCTCGATTCCTACGCGCCCGACAGTTTCAAGTACCAGATCACCGCCCAGGAAGTCTGACCGGCTTCGGGTGGCTCGGGGCGCGCGCCGGACTGGGGGCGCTAAAACTACAATCGCCCCCATGCTTGACATTGTCCAACTCAGAAAAGACCTCGGCGCCGTCGTGGCGCGCCTGGAAACCCGCAAGAGCCCACAGCCCTACCTGGACGTGGCCGCCTACCAGGCGCTGGAAAACGAGCGCAAGACGCTGCAGACGCGCACCGAAGAGCTGCAGTCGCAGCGCAACAGCCTGTCCAAGCAGATCGGCATGCTCAAAGGCAAGGGTCAGCACTTGGAGGCCGAAGCCGTGATGGCGCGGGTGGCCGCGCTGAAGGGCGAGCTCGACGCCTCGGCGGCGCGGCTCGACGTGCTCCAGTCCGACCTGCAGACCCTGCTGCTGGCCGTACCCAACCTGCCACACGAGAGCGTGCCGGTGGGCAGTGACGAGCACGGCAACGTCGAGGTGCGGCGCTGGGGCAGCCCACGCGTGTTCGACTTCGCGGTGCGCGACCACGTCGAGATCGGCGAAGGCCTGGGCCTGGATTTCGACACCGGCGCCAAGCTGGCCGGCTCTCGCTTCACCTTCATGCGCGGCCCGATCGCCCGGCTGCACCGCGCGCTGGCGCAGTTCATGCTGGACGTGCAGACGCAGGAACATGGCTACACCGAGTGCTACACGCCCTACATCGTCAACGCCGAGACGCTGCGTGGCACCGGGCAGCTGCCCAAGTTCGAGGGCGACCTGTTCGCGGTGAAGAAGGGCGGGCAGGATGGCGAGCCGGTGCCCGACACGCAGGCGCTCTACCTGATCCCCACCTCCGAAGTGACCCTGACCAACGTGGTGCGCGACACCGTGCTGGCCGAGTCCGACCTGCCGATTCGCATGACCGCGCACACCCCCTGTTTCCGCTCGGAAGCCGGCAGCGCCGGGCGCGACACACGCGGCATGATCCGCCAGCACCAGTTCGACAAGGTCGAGATGGTCCAGATCGTGCACCCCGAAAAGAGCTATGAAGCCCTGGAAGCCATGACCGGCCACGCCGAGACGGTGCTGCAGAAGCTGGAGTTGCCCTACCGGGTCTTGAGCCTGTGCAGCGGCGACATGGGCTTTGGTGCTTCCAAGACCTACGATCTGGAGGTCTGGGTGCCGGCCCAGAACACCTTCCGCGAGATCAGCTCGGTGTCCAACTGCGAAGGCTTCCAGGCGCGTCGCCTGCAGGCCCGCTTCAAGAATGCCCAGGGCAAGAACGAACTGGTGCACACGCTCAACGGTTCGGGTCTGGCCGTGGGCCGCGCGCTGGTGGCGGTGCTGGAAAACCACCAGCAGGCCGACGGGAGCGTCACGGTTCCCGCGGCCCTGCGCCCCTACATGGGCGGCCTGGAGCGCCTCACGCCCGCGTGAGGGCGCGGCACCGGCCCGGCGGCGCGGCCTGGTCAGTGCTTCGGCGGCGGGTCGCCGTTGTCGTCCAGTGCACGCCGCGTGAGTTCGGGCAGCAGCCCGGCCACGAAGTCGTCGCCCAACCACTGACGGGTGGCTTCATCGGCGGGGTCGTGTGCGCTGCGCAGCGTGATGCAGCTGAAGGCGCCGATCCCCACCTCCACTTCCAGCCCGTCCGGCACGCGCCAGCTGATGCCGTGGGGCGGTGTGGTGGTCTGTGCCGCCCAGGCGTTGATGAAGTACTCGAAGAAACCCAGGGTGCCGCGGCGCCAGACCTCGGCGATGTAGATGTTCCAGGTGGACGCCTCTTCGGTCACGA
>JAGXRS010000213.1 GCA_018335615.1 Hydrogenophaga sp.
AGGCCACCAGCACCACCGGCAGCTCGCGCAGCAGCTTGGGGCCGAGCGTCTTGCGGCCGATGCGTTTCTGCAGCTCGGCAAAGGGCTGGGCGCAGCCGTCGGTGCGCTCGGGTTGCGTGGGGTCGGGTCGCCAGACGACGATTTCGCCGTCGAGCACGGTGCCGTCGGGCAGGGCCTCGCCCAGGGCGGCGAGTTCGGGGTAGCGGTCGGTGACCAGTTCTTCGCCGCGCGACCAGAGCCACACCTGGCCGGCGCGCCTGACCAGCTGGGCGCGGATGCCGTCCCACTTCCATTCCACCTGCCACTGCGCCGGCTCGCCCAGCAGCTCGGGGAAGCGCTCCAGCGCTTCGTTGAACGGGTGCGCCAGGAAGAAGGGGTAGGGCTGGCCGCTGGTTTTCTGGTTCAGCTCCTGCGGGTCTTCGGGTGCAATCAGCGCCTGGAAGTCGGCCGCGATGGGCGTGGCGCCGATGTGGGTGTAGCCCATGAGGCGCTGCGCGATGCGTTTGGCGTCCACACCGGCCACCGCCGCCAGCGCCTGCGTGACCTGCAGGCGCGACACGCCCACGCGAAAGCCGCCGGTGATGAGCTTGAAGTACACCAGCCGTTCTTCCGGGGGCAGCTGCGCCCAGTGGCGGCGCAGGGCGTCGGCCTGCGCGTCGGGGCTGAGCTTGCGCAGGGGCAGCAGCTCGCTGCGCATCCACTGGGCCAGCCCGAGCGCGTGGGGTTCGGTGGGGGGCGGGAGCAGCAGCGAGATGGTTTCGGCCAGGTCGCCCACGGCCTCGTAGCTTTCGGAGAACAGCCACTCGGGCAGGCCGGCGGCGTTGCGTGCCAGCTCGCGCAGCAGGCGCGCGGGCACCAGCTGGCGCGGCTTGCCACCGGCCAGGAAGTACACGGCCCAGGCCGCGTCTTCGGCCGGCACGGTGCGCAGGTAGGCCTGAAGCGCCAGTTGCTTGTCGCGGCTGCCGGTGCTGGCGTCCAGCTCGCGGTAGAGGGCGGCGAAGGCTTTCATGGGGCCGGGTGGTCCTGTGAGGCTTTCCCTTCGACCTCGATATCCGTTCGCCCTGAGCTTGTCGAAGGGCCCTCGGGGAATGCTTTGAAGGCTTCGACAGGCTCAGCCCGAACGGGATCTGTTTCAGCCCGAACGGAAGGCGCGTTGTCCTGTGCCGGTGCTTCCCCGTCCTCGTCGCCGTAGGCGGTCTCGAAGGCTTGCGCGTCCAGGCCGTTTTCGGTGAGCCAGCGCACCAGCACCGGCACGCTGCCGTGCGTCACGCGGATGTGTTCGGCGCCGGTGCCCTTGATGGCGGCCATGAGGCCGGGCCAGTCGGCGTGGTCGGACATGACAAAGCCGCGGTCCACCCCGCGCCGCCGGCGGGTGCCGCGCACCTGCATCCAGCCGCTGGCGAAGGCGTCTGACGCGTCGGCGCCGAAGCGCTTCATCCACGGCGTGCCCTGGGCCGACGGGGGCGCCAGCACCAGGCAGCGCTTGAGCGCTTCGCGGTCCATGGCCGGGTCGGTCACGCGGTGGGTGGGCGGCAGGGGCACGCCGGCCGCCCGGTACACCGCGTTGAGCGGCTCCACCGCGCCGTGCACCACGATCGGGCCGATGCTGGCGTCTACCCCGTGCAGGATGCGCTGGGCCTTGCCGAAGGCGTAGCACAGCAGCACCGAGGCGCGGCCGGCCTCGGCGTTGCGGCGCCACCAGGCGTTGATGTCGGCGAACAGCACGGCTTGCGTGGGCCAGCGGTAGATCGGCAGGCCGAAGGTGCTTTCGGTGATGAAGGTGTCGCAGCGCACCGGCTCGAAGGGCGGGCAGGTGCCGTCCGCCTCGGTCTTGTAGTCGCCCGAGGCCACCCACACCCGGCCGCCGTGCTCCAGCCGCACCTGGGCCGAGCCGAGCACATGCCCGGCGGGGTGCAGCGAGACGCGCACGCCCTGGTGCTCCACCACCTCGCCGTAGGGCAGCGTCTGCAGGGGGATGCTGGCGCCCAGTCGCTGGCGCAGGGTGCCGGCGCTGTCGGTGTGCGCCAGGTAGTGGCCGTGCCCGGTGCGCGCGTGGTCGGAATGCGCGTGGGTGATGACGGCCCGGTCCACCGGCCGCCAGGGGTCGATGTAGAAATCACCCGGCGGGCAGTACAGGCCTTCGGGACGGGCAATGACCAGGTCGTTCGCAGAAGAAGGGGGCGCGCTCATGAGAACATTCAGTGTGCCGCAGGCCATTCGCCCGCGGTGAACAGCAGGGCAATATCCGGGCCGCACACGAGCCAGGCCCACGGCCCAGCGCTTTGGGAGTACGACAAGATGAACCCGACAGACACCACCGCTTCACCCCCGATCCAGATACGCCCGGAAACGCCGGCCGATGCCGAGGCCATCGACGCTGTGCACCGCGCGGCCTTTGCCGCGGAGCCGCACTCGCGCCAGACCGAGCACCTCATCGTGAAGGCCCTGCGCTCGGCGGGCGCGCTCACGGTGTCGCTGGTGGCCGACCAGGAGGGGCAGGTGGTGGGCCACGCGGCGGCTTCTCCCGTGAGCCTGTCAGACGGCAGCACCGGCTGGCACTGCGTGGGGCCCATCGGCGTGCTGCCCGGCCTGCAGCGGCGCGGTATTGGCTCGGCCCTGATGCAGGCGCTGATCCAGCAACTGCAGGCGCAGGGCAGCGCCGGCTGCGTGCTGGTGGGCGAGCCTGGCTATTACGTGCGCTTTGGCTTCCGGCCGGGCCTGGGCCTGGTGTGGCCGGGCATGCCCGCCGAATACGACGCCTACGTGCAGAGCCTGCCGTTCGGGGCGGATGTGCCCCAGGCGAGCGTGATCTACCACCCCGCGTTCGACACGCCGCCTGCCGGCTGAGGGCTGCCATTGCGGCGGCCGTTCACCCGCTTGACGCGGGCGCGGCCCCGGCGCAAAGTGCCTGAGCTGTCATTCACAGGAGGCTGCCGTGTTTGCGAATCCCCATGCCATCAGCTGGTTTGAAATTCCCGTTGCCGACTTCGACCGGGCCAAGACGTTCTACGAGGCCGTGCTGGGCCGCCCCATCGAGACCATGACCATGGGTCCGTCAACCATGGGCTTCATCACCACCGGGCCCGACAACGTGGGCGGGGCCATCGTGAAGGAAGAGGGCTGCGAGCCTTCACGCTCCGGCACCCTGGTGTACCTGAACGGCGGGGACGACCTGGCCACGGTGCTGGCGCGGGTGGCACCCGCCGGGGGATCGGTGGCCACGCCCAAGACCGACATCGGGCACGGCTTCGGCTTCTTCGCCCATTTCATCGACACCGAAGGCAACCGCGTCGGCCTGCACTCGATGGGCTGAAGGTCTGCTGGCGGTTCAGCCGCGCAGCGTTTCCCGTGCGGGCGAGAGCTGGGCCGCGGTGAGGCCGGTGTCGGCGATGTGGGCCGGCAGTGGCAGACCGCGCAGCAGGTCTGCACAGGCCTCGCCCATGGCGGCACTGGTCTGGATGCCGTAGCCACCTTGCGCTGCGCACCAGAAGAAGCCCGGCGCCACCGGATCGAAGCCGCCCACCAGATCGCCGTCGGCCACGAAGGAGCGCAGGCCGGCCCAGGTGTGCGTGGGGCGGGGCGTGAGCGTGGTCCAGGTTTCCAGGGCGTGCAGGCCCATGGCGATGTCCAGTTCCTCGGGCTGCACGTCCTGCGCATGGGTGGCGTCTTCGTTCACGGGCGAGGCCAGCAGGGCGCCGGCGTCGGGCTTCATGTAGAAGCTGCCGTCGGCCGCGAACAGCAGCGGCCAGCGCGCGGCATCGGTGCCGGCGGGCGGCAGGAAGGTGAAGGCGGTGCGGCGCTTCGGGCTAAGGCCCAGCGGCGCCACACCCGCCATCTGCGCCACGGCGTCGCACCAGGCACCCGCCGCGTTCACCAGCACGGCGGCGTGGTACTCGGCGCCCGCGGCGGTGCGAACCCGCCACCCGCTGCCATCGCGCTCGACCGCCACCACCTCCGCATCACACACCAGCGTGCCGCCGGCTTGCCGGAAACCGCGCAGGTAGCCCTGGTGGATGGCGTGCACGTCCATGTCGAAACTGTCCGGCTCGATGATGGCCGCGCTCACCTTATCGGGGCGCAGCGCGGGCACCATGTCCAGCGCCTCGGCCGCGCTCACGCGGCGCCCGCGTGGGCTGGTTTGCTGCAGCGTGTCCCAGGCTTCTTCCAGGTGGTGCAGCTCGTCCGGCCCGGCGACCGTGAGCAGGCCACGCGGTGTGAGCAGCGGGGCTTGTGCAAACCCGGGCGGCGGGTTCACAAAGAAGGCTTCGCTGGCCCGCGACAGCGCCCGCACCTGCGGCGGCCCATAGCTGGCGATGAATTGCGCGGCCGAGCGGCCGGTGCTGTGGTAACCCGGCTGGCTCTCGCGCTCCAGCATCACGCAGCGGGCGTGGGGGGCGAGGAAATGGCCGATGGAGGCGCCGGCGATGCCGGCGCCGAGGATGAGGAAGTCGGTTTGCTGCATGTGGGGATTGTGTCGGAGCGAGTGGCCGGTCGCCTGTCGCCATCGAGGGGCAAACGGCTTACAGTGGTCCGCATGGAACACGTGAGAGACGAATCCGTTGAGGGGCGAGGCGGCGCTTCGGATCCCTTCAACCTGCAGCGCTTTGTGGACGCCCAGACCGGCGTGTACGACACGGCGCTGCGAGAGTTGCGGCAGGGGCACAAGCAGACCCACTGGATCTGGTTTGTGCTGCCGCAACTGCAGGGTCTTGGGCGTAGCTCGCAGGCACGGTTTTACGGCATCACCGGCCGGGCCGAGGCCGCCGCGTACTGGGCCCACCCGCTGCTCGGTCCCCGGCTGCTGGCCTGTGTGCAAGCGCTCAACCGGCATGCGGGCCAGCGCATCGAGACCATTCTGGGGCCGGTGGATGCGCAGAAATTCGGCAGCTGCCTGACGCTGTTCGATGTGGTGGCGCCGCACACACCCGAGCTGGCGGCGGCACTGCAGCACTTCTACGCTGGGGCCCGTTGCGAGAAGACGCTGGCATGGGTCGGCGCCATTTCTTCCCCACCCGATCAGGAGAAACCGTCTCATGACTGATTCAGCGCCGATGCTCATGGTCGTCACCACCGTGGCCACCCGCGAGGAAGCGCGCGGGATGGCGCACGAGCTGGTGCGCCGCCACCTGGCGGCCTGTGTGCAGATCCATGCGATCGAGAGCGTGTACGAATGGAACGGCACGGTCGCCCAGGACGCCGAGTGGCGGCTGATGCTCAAGACACGGGCGGACGTTTACCCGGCGGTGGAAGCCGCGATTCTCGAGCTGCACCGCTACGAGCTGCCGGCGGTGTTCGCGGTGCCGGTCAGCCAGGCCTCCACGGCGTACGGAGACTGGGTGATGCAGTCTGCTCAGCTGCCAAGGGCAAACGTGCCGTGAACGAAAAAGGGGCGACGGTCACCCGTCGCCCCTTCGCCTGTCTGAACCCTTCAGCCGATCTCAGACGAAAAAGCTCTTCGCCTTCTCGAACCAGCCCTTGTCGTTCGGGCTGTGCTTGTGGCCGCTCTTCTTGAACGAGTCGTCGAGTTCCTTCAGCAGCTTGCGCTGGTGCTCGGTGAGCTTGATCGGCGTTTCCACCGCCACATGGCAGTACAGGTCGCCCGGGTAGCTGCTGCGCACACCCTTGACGCCCTTGCCGCGCAAGCGGAAGGTCTTGCCGCTCTGGGTGCCTTCGGGCAGGTCGATGGTGGCCTTGCCTTGCAGCGTGGGCACATCGATCTCGCCGCCCAGGGCAGCGGTCGTCATGCTCACCGGTACCTGGCAGTGCAGGTCGTCGCCCTCGCGCTCGAAGATGTCGTGCTTGCGCAGGCGCACCTCGATGTAGAGATCGCCCGACGGTCCGCCGTTCTGGCCGGGTTCGCCGTTGCCGGTGCTGCGGATGCGCTGGCCGTCGTCGATGCCGGCCGGAATCTTGATTTCCAGCGTCTTCTGCTTCTTGATCTTGCCCTGGCCGCTGCAGGTGGTGCAGGGCTCGGGAATGATCTTGCCGCTGCCGTGGCAGTGCGGGCAGGTCTGTTGCACGCTGAAGAAACCCTGGCGCATCTGCACCTGACCCTGGCCGTGGCAGGTGGTGCAGGTCTTGACGCTGGTGCCCGGCTTGGCCCCGGTACCCTTGCAGGTTTCGCAGTCGTCCCAGCTCGGAATGCGGATCTGACTTTCCTTGCCGGCCGCTGCCTCCTCCAGGCTGATCTCCATGGCGTACGACAGGTCGGCGCCGCGGTAGACCTGGCGTCCGTTGCGCTGGCCGCGGGCGGCACCAAAGATGTCGCCAAAGATGTCGCCGAACGATTCACCAAACCCACCAAATCCGTCGGCCCCGGGGCCGCCGCGCATGTTCGGGTCCACGCCGGCGTGGCCGTACTGGTCGTAGGCCGCCTTCTTCTGCGGGTCCGACAGCATTTCGTAGGCCTCTTTCGCCTCCTTGAATTTTTCTTCAGCAGCCTTGGACGCATCACCCTGGTTGCGGTCGGGGTGGTGCTTCATCGCGAGCTTGCGATACGCCTTCTTGATTTCCTCGTCCGACGCGTTCTTGGGAACGCCCAGCACTTCGTAATAGTCTCGTTTAGCCATGGTGGATTGCCGTTCGGTTTGAACACAAACGCCGCGGACGAGCACCTTGCAGTGCCCGCACGCGGCGGCGGGTCAGGAGCCTGGGTGCGGGCTCAGTTCTTCTTGACTTCCTTCACTTCGGCGTCCACCACATCGTCGTCGGCCGGCTTGGAGCCGCCCTGCGCCTGATCGGCACCACCGGCTGCAGCCGCTTCGGCCTGCGAGGCGGCGTACACCTTCTCGCCCAGTTTCTGGCTCGCGGTCATGAGCGCTTCGGTCTTGGACTCGATGGCTTCCTTGTCCTCGCCCTTGGCGGCTTCTTCCGCGTCTTTCAGCGCGGCTTCGATCGCTTCCTTCTCGCCCGCGTCCAGCTTGTCGCCGTGCTCGCTCAGCGACTTCTTCACGCTGTGCACCATGGCTTCGGCCTGGTTGCGGGCCTGCACCAGCTCGACCTTTTTCTTGTCGTCGGCGGCGTTGAGCTCGGCGTCCTTCACCATCTGCTGGATCTCGGCTTCCGACAGGCCCGAGTTCGCCTTGATGGTGATCTTGTTTTCCTTGCCCGTGCCCTTGTCCTTGGCGCCCACGTGCAGGATGCCGTTGGCGTCGATGTCGAAGGTCACCTCGATCTGGGGCATGCCACGCGGCGAGGCCGGGATGCCTTCCAGGTTGAACTCACCCAGCAGCTTGTTGCCCGAGGCAATTTCGCGCTCGCCCTGGAACACCTTGATGGTCACGGCCGGCTGGTTGTCTTCGGCCGTGGAGAACACCTGGCTGAACTTGGTCGGGATCGTGGTGTTCTTCTGGATCATCTTGGTCATGACGCCGCCCATGGTCTCGATACCGAGCGACAGGGGGGTCACGTCCAGCAGCAGCACGTCCTTGCGGTCACCCGAGAGCACCTGGCCCTGGATGGCAGCGCCCACGGCCACGGCTTCGTCGGGGTTCACGTCCTTGCGTGGCTCCTTGCCGAAGAATTCCTTGACCTTCTCCTGCACCTTGGGCATGCGGGTCATGCCGCCGACCAGGATCACGTCGTGGATGTC
>JAGXRS010000214.1 GCA_018335615.1 Hydrogenophaga sp.
CCCGCCAGCACGGCAGCGTGGCGATGGACCGCACCGACTTCGTGCGCCTGACCGGCGACACCCGCGTGAACGACCTGGCGCTGCACCTGCGCGAGGGCGCCAGCGAAGACGCGGTGCGCGACGGCATCCGGGTCCTGGCCGCCACACAGGGCGCAGAGGGACTCATCGAATTCGCCTCGGCCGGGCAGATCCGCGCCGTTTCGCTGCGCATTTTTGACCGCAGTTTTGCCGTCACCGTGTGGCTGCAGGCGGTGGCGATCGGCATCGGACTGTTTGGCGTGGCCGCCAGCTTCAGCGCCCAGGTGCTGGCGCGCAAACGCGAGTTCGGCCTGCTGGCGCACCTGGGCCTCACGCGCCGGCAGATCCTGGGCGTGGTGGCGCTGGAAGGTTTCGCCTGGACGGTGCTGGGCGCCCTGGCCGGGCTGGCGCTGGGCCTGGGCGTGAGCCTGGTGCTGGTGCATGTGGTGAACCCGCAGAGCTTCCACTGGACCATGGACCTGGTGCTGCCCTGGGCGCGCCTGCTCGCCCTGTGCGCCGCGGTGGTGCTGGCTGGGACGCTGACCGCCTGGCTGGCCGGGCAGGCAGCGGCCAGCCGCGACGCGGTGCGCGCCGTGAAGGAAGACTGGTGAACACACGCCACACCCCAGCCCTGGTTGACCGGGCACGCGATCCCCTGGCAACGACCCTTCCCGTCGGTCGGTCTGAACGCCATCCGGTTCGGGCTGAGCGAGTCGACGTCGTCGCACACACCATGATGAACCCTTTGACAGGCTCAGGGCAAACGGGCCGCTCTCCTCCCCATGGCGGCACCCGATCCGTTCGGGCTGAGCCGGTCGAAGCCCTCACCACACGCCGCCACCTCCTCGTCGCCTCGGCTGGCCTCCTGCTCGCCAACACAAGACCGGCCCGGGCACAGGCCCCTCCCCCACACCGGCCAGGCGATACGCTGCGCCCGCGCCCGCTCGCGTTCCCGCGCGACCATGGGTCACACAACGAGACCCGCACCGAATGGTGGTACCTCACCGGGCACGCGCAGGACGCGCGCGGTCACGACTTCGGCTTCCAGGTCACCTTCTTCCGCAGCCGGGTCGACGGCACGCAATCCCTGCGCAGCCGCCTGGCGGCGCGCCAGCTCGTTTTTGCCCACGCGGCCATCACCGACGTGCAGGGCCAAAAGCTCTGGCACGACGAGCGCATCGGCCGCTGGAACGGCGATGCACCCGCCCCGAGCGCACCCGCGAAGGTGTTTGCGAGCACCGACGACACGGACGTGGCGCTGCGCAACTGGTTCCTGCGGCGCGAGGCAGATGGCGGCTACCGCACCCGCATCACCGGGCGCGAGATCCACATCGATCTGCGGGCCACGCCCACGCAGGCCATCCTGCTGCAAGGCGACCGGGGCTTTTCGCGCAAAGGGCCGCAAGCCGAACAGGCCAGCTTCTACATCAGCCACCCGCAACTCGCGGTGAGCGGCACGCTGGGCATCGGGGGCGAGCGCTTTGCCATTCAAGAAGGCCGCGCCTGGCTGGACCACGAGTGGAGCGAGGCCATCCTGCACCCCGAGGCCGTGGGCTGGGACTGGGTGGGCATGAACCTGTTCAACGGCGACAGCCTCACCGCTTTTCGCCTGCGCCGCGCCGATGGCTCGGCCCTCTGGGCCGGCGGCTCGTTTCGCACGGCCGCGCACGCGGAGCGCGAAGTGGACAGCGGCCCGCTCGCCCGGTTTGCACCCGATGCCGTGGCTTTCGAGCCACTGCGCCACTGGACCAGCCCGCTGACCAACGCCCGCTACCCGGTGGCCTGGCGCCTGCGCACGCCCGCCGGCAGCTTCACGGTCCAGACCGTGCTGGACGCGCAGGAGCTCGACAGCCGCCAGAGCACGGGCACGGTGTATTGGGAAGGTCTGAGCGACCTGCTGGACGCCAGCGGGCAACGGGTGGGACGCGGCTACCTGGAGATGACCGGCTACAGCCAGCGGCTGGTGCTGTAGCGGTACCATAGAACCGGTGGAAGGATCCATGCACGGTCCTGGCAAAAGGCCGTTGCCAGCCCTCGGCACCGCCATCGCCCGCCGCAGCCGGGTTGTCGCCTGCACCGTTGACCTAGAATCCCTGGATGCTTTTGTTGCCCGTTTCCTGCTGTCAAGCCGGGTTTTCCTACCCCGGGGCCGGCCTGCCGCGCGGGTATTTCTGTTCGGTCACGCCGCCCTGACGTGCCCCGGCCACCCGGCTTCGCGCCGGCACGCCCGGCGCCCAGCCGCTCACGCGGCTTGCACCTGATCCAGCGCTGAGTCGCTGCGATCTGGCGCTTCGATTTCCTTCGCTCTCCCCTGTTTTCGGCCACGCCCTGCGGTGGTCGCGCTCCTCATATGTCCATTCAAACCTTGCGCCAGGACTGGCTGTCCAACGTCCGCAACGACCTGCTGGCCGGCCTCGTGGTCGCCCTGGCCCTGATCCCGGAGGCCATCGCCTTTTCCATCATTGCCGGCGTGGACCCGAAAGTCGGGCTCTATGCCTCGTTTTCCATCGCCGCCATCATCGCCTTCGTGGGCGGGCGCCCCGGCATGATCTCGGCCGCCACCGGCGCCATGGCGCTGGTGATGGTGGTGCTGGTGAAGGAACACGGCCTGCAGTACCTGCTGGCCGCCACCGTGCTCACCGGCGTGCTGCAGGTGATTGCCGGATGGGTGAAGCTGGGCGTGCTGATGCGCTTCGTGTCGCGCTCGGTGGTCACCGGCTTCGTGAACGCGCTGGCGATTCTGATCTTCCTGGCGCAGCTGCCCGAGCTGAATCCGCAGACGGCGGGGGTCACCTGGCACGTCTACGCCATGACGGCGGCCGGCCTGGGCATCATCTACGGCCTGCCCTACCTCACCAAGGCCGTGCCCTCACCGCTGGTGACCATTGTGGTGCTGACGGGCGTGTCGCTGGCGCTCGGCCTGGACATCCGCACCGTGGGCGACATGGGCGAACTGCCCGACAGCCTGCCCGTGTTCCTGATCCCGGACATTCCGCTCACGTTCGAGACGTTGCAGATCATCTTCCCCTACTCGCTCACCCTCATGGTGGTGGGCCTGCTGGAATCGCTGATGACGGCCACCATCGTGGACGAGCTGACCGACACCCCGAGCGACAAGAACCGCGAGTGCGTGGGCCAGGGCGTGGCCAACATCGCCACCGGCTTCATGGGCGGCATGGCCGGCTGCGCCATGATCGGCCAGAGCGTGATCAACGTGAAATCGGGCGGTCGCGGGCGCCTGTCCACGCTGACGGCGGGCGTGGTGCTGCTCATCCTGGTGGTGTTCCTGGGCGACTGGGTGAAACAGATTCCCATGGCCGCACTGGTGGCCGTGATGATCATGGTGTCCATTGGCACCTTCAACTGGGGCTCGGTGCGCAACCTGCGCGAGCACCCGGCCAGCTCCAGCGTGGTGATGGTCGCCACCGTGCTGGTCACCGTGTTCACGCACGACCTGGCCAAGGGCGTGCTCACCGGTGTGCTGCTCTCGGGCTTTTTCTTCGCGCACAAGGTCGGGCAGATCCTGCGGGTGCGCTCCACCTCGGAAGACGACGGCCGCGCGCGGCGCTACCACGTCACCGGCCAGGTGTTCTTTGCCTCGGCCGACCGCTTTGCCAACGCGTTTGACTACAAGGAGGTGATCGACCGGGTGAGCATCGACGTGAGCCGCGCCCATTTCTGGGACATCACGGCCGTGAGCGCGCTCGACAAGGTGGTGCTGAAGTTCCGGCGCGAAGGCACCGAGGTGGAGGTGATCGGCCTGAACGCGGCCAGCGCCACGATGGTGGACAAGTTTGGCGTTCACGACAAGGACGGCGCCGACGACCTGCTGCTGGGCCACTGAAAGAACGACACAGAACCACAAGACCACCATGAACAAGACCATCGACAACGACAACAAGGTGCTGGCCTGCGTGGACCAGTCGGCCTTTGCCCCCGCCGTGGCCGAGTACGCGGCCTGGGCCGCCCGCCGCCTGGCGGCGCCGCTGGAGTTCCTGCATGTGATCGACCGGCACCCGACCCTTGGCACCGATCAGGACCACAGCGGCGCCATCGGCCTGGGCGCGCAGGAGGCCCTGCTGAGCCAGCTGTCCAGCGAGGACGAGCAGCGCAGCCGCGCCGCCCGCGAGGCCGGCCGCGTGTTCCTGCTGCAATTGCGCGACCGTGCCCTGGGCAGCGGTGTGGCGCAAGTGGACACGCGACAGCGCCATGGTGATGTGGAGGAAACGCTTTCCGGTCAGCAGGAAGGGGTGCGCCTGTTCGTGCTGGGGCGCCGTGGCGAAGCGGCCAGCGCCGACGCACAGAAGGCCCTGGGCGGGCATGTGGAATGGGTGGTGCGCTCGATGCAGCGCCCCATCCTCACCGTGCCAGCGCAGTACCGTGAGCCCAGCCGCGTGCTCATCGCCTTCGACGGGCGTGCGGTCACGCGTCGCGGCATCGAGATGATCGCCGCCAGCCCCTTGCTCAAAGGCCTGCCTCTGCACCTGCTGAGCGCCACCGATGCACCCGGTCGCCACCAGAAGACGCTGGACTGGGCACAACAGACGCTGCGCACCGCCGGCTTTGAGGTGACCGCTGCCGGTGCGCCGGGCAAACCGGCAGCGGTGATCGACGCGGCCATCCGCACCCAGGGCTTTGACCTGCTGGTGATGGGCGCCTACAGCCATTCACCCCTGCGCAGCTGGCTGTTCGGCAGCAACACCACGGCCCTGCTGCGCGCCACCGCCATCCCCACGCTGCTGCTGCGCTGAGGCGCACAGGGCGCCCCGCCGACGAGAGTGGGCGTCCCGTGCCGTGCCTGGGCACGTCAGGTTTCTCCGAGGGGGAGCCTTGCGGCATGAAAGTTCAGGCCAGGTCGGCCATGCGCCGGCATTCCTCGGCGCAGCGGCGGCAGGCCTCGGCGCATTCCTGGCAGTGGTCCATGTCGTGTTCCCCGCATTCGGTGCCGCACTCTTCGCACACCTCGGCACACAAGGCACAGAAGTCCTCGGCGAACTCGCTGCCCCGCGCCATCGCGGCGGCGGCCATGCGGCAGGCGGCGGCGCAGTCCATGTCGAGCGCGATGCAACGGGCCATGGGCTTGGGGTCGGCCTCCATCAGACACGCGGTCGAGCAGTGGTCGCAGGCGGCCGCACAGTCGTAGCAGGCCTGGATACAGGAAGCGTATTGGGCATGAGCCATCGGTTTCTCCTTCAAGTCGCGTCGGGGATTCGACATACCCCGTGGGGCAAGGCCCGTTCCCACACCGTCACCCTGCGCGGCCCGGCTTGACCGTCCGTCCCGCCGGCCCCGCGCTGAAAACCGGCACACTCGGCACATGAGCGCCCCCACCCTCGAACGCCCCAAATCCACCACGCCCACCGCCCTGGGCGGCCTTCGGCCCTTCATGCGGCCCTACCGCCGCCAGATCGCGCTGGCGGTGCTGTTCCTGGTGCTGGCCGCTGCCGCCACGCTGCTCTTTCCGGTGGCGCTGCGCCACCTGATCGACGGCGGGCTGATCGACAGTGGTGTGACCAGCGGTGACCCCGCCGCCCGGGCCATGGGCCTGCGCGGGCATTTCCTGCAGCTCTTTGGCGTGGCGGTGGCGCTGGGCCTGTTCTCGGCGGCGCGCTTCTACCTGGTGAGCTGGCTGGGCGAACGCATCACGGCCGACCTGCGCAACGCGGTGTATGCCCATGTGCTGCGCCAGAGCCCGCAATTTTTTGAAACCACGCAGACCGGCGAGGTGCTGAGCCGCCTGACCACCGACACCACGCTGGTGCAGACGGTGGTGGGCTCGTCCCTGTCGATGGGTCTGCGCAACGCGGTGATGGGCATCGGTGCGCTCATCATGCTGGTGTGGACCAACCCCTATGTGATGACGCAGGTGCTGCTGATCCTGCTGCTGGTGGTGCTGCCCAGCATGTGGTTCGGACGGCGTGTGCGCAAGCTCTCGCGCGCCAGCCAGGACCGCGTGGCCGATTCCAGCGCCATTGCCGCCGAGGTGCTCAACGCCATTCCCATCGTGCAGAGCTACACCGCCGAAGACCGCGAGGCGGCGCGTTTCGACCGCTCCACCGAGCAGGCCTTTGCCACCGCCGTGAAACGCAGCCGTGCCCGCGCCGCGCTGGTGGCCTTCATCATCATCACCACCGCCGCGCTGCTGCTGTGGGGCCTGTACCAGGGCACGCAAGCCGTGCTGGCCGGGCGCATCAGCCCGGGCCACCTGGGCCAGACCGTGGTCTACATCATCATCCTGGCGGGCGCCGTGGCGGTGCTGGGCGAGGTGTACGGCGACCTGCTGCGCGCGGCGGGCGCCAGTGAACGCCTGATGGAGCTGCTGGCCAGCGAATCGCCGGTGCAGTCGCCCCCCTCGCCGTTGCCGGCTGCCACGCCCGCCGGCGGCAGCGCACTGCGCTTCGAGCAGCTGAGTTTCCATTACCCCTCGCGCCCGGCACAGCCAGCGCTGGTCGACTTCAGCCTCACGGTGCAGCCGGGGCAGACGGTGGCGCTGGTGGGGCCGAGCGGTGCGGGCAAAAGCACGGTGTTTGGCCTGCTGCTGCGCTACTACGACCCGGCTTCGGGCTCGATCACGCTGGACGGCGTGCCGATTCACCGGCTCAGCCTGCAGGAGCTGCGCTCGCGCATCGGCATCGTGCCGCAGGACCCGGTGGTGTTTTCCACCAGTGCGCTGGAAAACATCCGCTACGGCCGCCCGGACGCGTCGGACGAGGAGGTGCGCGCCGCCGCCCACGCCGCCTTTGCCGACGAGTTCATCGCCAGGCTGCCCGAGGGCTACGACACCTTCCTGGGCGAGCGCGGCGTGCGGCTCTCCGGCGGCCAGCGCCAGCGCATCGCGATTGCGCGGGCCATGCTCAAGAACCCGCCGCTGCTGCTGCTCGACGAGGCCACGAGCGCGCTCGACGCGCAGAGCGAGCGCATGGTGCAGGCGGCGCTGGAATCGGCCATGAAGGACCGCACCACCCTGGTGATCGCCCACCGCCTGGCCACGGTGCAGCAGGCCGACCACATCGTCGTGCTGGACCACGGCCGACTGGTGGAACAGGGCACGCACGCGGCACTGGTGGCGCAGGGCGGCGTGTACGCGGGCCTGGCGGCGCTGCAGTTCAACGCCTGAGCGTGCACCCTTGGTTATGCATCCGATGCATAACCACATGGAAACTCAGCCTTGGACACGCTGGGACCCGGTCCGTAAGCTCCCCGTCACCAGCCACAGAACGCTGGCAACACCCAAAAGGAACAACGCACCATGTCACCAGCACCGTACGCCTCGACCGGCGACCCGGCCAACAGCCCGGCCGCCTTCACGAGCGCACTCCCCTCCTACCTCGACCCGTCCAACCTCGGCCCCTGGGGCATCTACCTGCAGCAGGTGGACCGCGTCACGCCCTACCTGGGCAATCTCGCGCGCTGGGTCGACACGCTCAAGCGGCCTAAGCGCACCCTGATCGTGGACGTGCCGATCCACCTGGACGATGGCTCGGTGGCGCACTTCGAGGGCTACCGCGTGCAGCACAACACCAGCCGCGGACCTGGCAAGGGCGGCGTGCGCTTCCACCAGAACGTCACGCTGTCCGAGGTGATGGCACTCTCGGCCTGGATGTCGATCAAGAACGCCGCGGTGAACGTGCCCTACGGCGGCGCCAAGGGTGGCATCCGCGTGGACCCGCGTCAGCTGAGCATCGGTGAACTGGAGCGCGTGACGCGCCGCTACACCAGCGAGATCGGCATCATCATCGGCCCGACCAAGGACATTCCGGCGCCCGACGTGAACACGAACGAGCAGGTGATGGCCTGGATGATGGACACCTACTCCATGAACGAAGGCTCCACCTCCACCGGCGTCGTCACCGGCAAGCCAGTGGACCTGGGTGGCTCGCTGGGCCGGCGCGAAGCCACCGGGCGCGGCGTGTTCACGGTGGGCGTGGAGGCCGCCAAGCACACCGGCATGGACATCAGCACCGCGCGCGTGGCCATTCAGGGCTTCGGCAACGTGGGCGGGGTGGCCGGCAAGCTGTTTGCCGAATGCGGCGCAAAGGTGGTGGCGGTGCAGGACCACGGCGGCACCATCTACCGCGAAGCCGGGCTGGACGTGCCAGCGCTCCTGGCCCACGTCGCCCGCCACGGCTCGGTGGCCGGCTTTGAGGCGGCCGAGAAGATCGACGACGACGCCTTCTGGGGCGTGCCCTGCGACATCCTGATTCCCGCCGCGCTGGAGCAGCAGATCACGGAAGCCAACGCCGGGCGCATCCAGGCCAAGATGGTGATCGAAGGCGCCAACGGCCCGACCACGCCACAGGCCGACGACATCCTGCACGACCGCGGCATCCTGGTGCTGCCCGACGTGATCGCCAACGCCGGCGGCGTGACCGTGAGCTACTTCGAGTGGGTGCAGGA
>JAGXRS010000215.1 GCA_018335615.1 Hydrogenophaga sp.
CAGGCGGGGCCCATGGCCCGGCGAAGGTCAGTGGCCTGGGCTTCGTGGCTCCAGCTCTGCGGATCGCTGCCGGGTGGCCCGCCGTGGCCCTGGCCCAGCACGCCGTGCACCACCGCCACCACGTTGAACCACTCGCCCCCGCGCACGGGATAGTGCACCACGTGCAGGCGCGGCCCCAGCCAGGCCGTGACCCGGTTCTGGCGCAAGGCGACGGGCAGATCGGCGCTGCGCACCATACCGCGGTAGGCCAGGTGGCCGCTCACGCGCACGGGCCGGGCGCCCAGCAGCTGGGTGCGCACACGGCTCCACAGGCCGTCGCAGCCGATCAGCGCCTCGCCTTCGAAGCGGTCTTCGTTTTCACAGGTGACGTGCACGCGTTCGGCGGTGGATTCACACGAGGCCACGCGGGTGCCCGTGTGCAGGCGCACACCCGCCTCGGCCTGCACGGCGCGCAAGAGCAGCGCGTGCAGGTCGGCCCGGTGCACCGTGGCATACGGCTGGCCGTATCGGGCGGCCGCCCGCTCGCCCAGGCGCAGCGTGCCCAGCGTGGCCGCGCTGTGGGCGTCGCGCACATGAAGCGCTTCGGGAAACGCGGCACATTCCCGCAGCGCAGCCACCAGCCCCCAGGCGTCCAGCACCCGCACGGCATTGGGGCCGAGCTGCAGGCCGGCACCCACCTCGCCCCAGGCACGGGCCTGCTCCAGCAAGTCCACCGCCCCCCCGGCACGAGCCAGGGCCAGCGCACAGGCCAAGCCCCCGATGCCACCACCAGCCACGACCACTTGTTTGTTCATGGGCGGGATTGTGCCCGCAGGCGCCCGGCGCATCTCGACGCAGGGCAAGGCGGGCGCGGCTCAGACGGCCGCTCCGCCCGGCGTCCTGACATCCTGAGCAATGAGTTGTTCCAGCGGGGCCGGCGTTGAATGGGCGAGAAGCAAGCCGCCCGGCCACCGGTTCGGCCCTGCGCCCAGTCCGGCGCTCCGGCGCTCTGGTTGTCAGATCAGCCGGTTGAACCACAGCAGCGAGAACCCGGCCGCCAGCAACGACAGCACCGCCGCCGCCAGCGCCAGCAGGCCTGAAATTTCGGTTTCCTTCTTCTCCACGGTCAGGCGTGTGCTCAGCGACTCGTAGACCTTCTTCAGGTTTTCGGCGGTACCGGCGTAGAAGTACTCGGCCTGCGTGGCACGGGCCACGGATTTGAGCGTGTCTTCGTCCAGCCGAACCCGCATGGACCAACCCTCGAAGCCGATCACCTCGCCGTCCACCGTACCCACACCCACGGTGTACACGCGCACCCCCCGGTCGGCCGCGAGCCTGGCCGCCTCTTCTGTGTCCACGCCCGTGGTGCGCTGGCCATCGGTGAGCAGGATGATGGACGCAGACGTGTAGGAGCCAGGCGCGACCGGCTCGAAGGGCTTGCGGTCCTCGCGCGGCTGGTCGAGCGATCGGCCCTGGGGCGCGAACGGGTCGTTGTGGCGGCCCTGCCCCATGTTGGCCAGGTCGATGCCTTCACCCGGAAACAGCTCGCCCAGTGCCACCACGATGGCGCTGCCGATGGCGGTGGCGCGCTGCAACTGGAACTTGTCGATGGCGGCCACCAGGTCCTCGCGGCTGAGCGTGATGGGCTGCACCACCTGCGCCGAGCCGGCAAACGCGACGATGCCCACGCGCACATGACGCGGCAACTCGGCCAGGAAGGCCTTGGCCGCGTTCTGCGCCGCCACCAGCCGGTTGGGCTCGACATCGGTGGCGCGCATGCTGCCCGACACGTCCATGGCCAGAATGATGGTCTGCTGCTGCGAGGGCAACACGATGGTGGCCATGGGCCGGGCCGAGGCGAGCAGCATGGCGGCAATGGCCAGCAGCAGCAGCACCGGTGGAATATGGCGCCGCCAGCCCGGGCCGCTGCCCATGGCCTCGCGCACGATGGACAGGCTGGCAAAACGCACCGCCGTGTGCCGGCGCCGGCGCAGCAGCCAGAGGTACAGCAGCACCAGCAGCGGCAAAGTGGCCAACAGCCACAGAAACTGCGGCCAGAGAAAGGTGACGGGCCAGTTCATGATCGTGCTCCAGAGGGGGCGGCGCTTGCCAGCGTCAGGTGGCCGGCCGTGGCCGTGCGTGCGCTGTCGCGCCCCTGCCGGGTGCGCCGCTTGCGCAGCTCGGTGAAGCGCAGCACCGCGTCGGCCAGGTCGTCGTCGGTCGACAGTTCCAGCGTGTCCACCCCGGCACGGCCGAGCGATTCGCGCAGCTGCGCTTCCCGCTGCGCGGCGATGCGGGCGAAGCGCTGCCGAAAGCCGGCGTCGTGCGTGTCCACCAGCAGTTGCTCGCCGGTTTCGGCATCGCGAATGGGGATGAGCCCGAGGTCGGGCAGCTCCAGTTCCAGCGGGTCGAGCAGGCGCACCGCCACCACGTCGTGGCGCCGGGCCAGTTCGCCCAGCGGCTGTTCCCAGCCGGGTTCGCTGATGAAGTCCGACACCACAAACACGGTGGAGCGCTGGCGCACGGTATGCACCGCGGTGCTCAGCAGGTCGGCGAGACGCGTTGGGCCGTCGGCCGAGGTCGCGCTGCGACCAGGGGGCTGGGGTGGCTGCTGGATCAGGTGGATGAGTCGCAGCAGGTGCGCCCGGCCGCCACGCGCGGGCAGCACCGCATCCACTTCGGGCATGCCGCGCGAACCGTAGAGCACCGCGCCCACGCGGTTGCCGTGGCGCGTGATGAGACGCGCCAGCACGGCGACCACTTCACGCAGCACGCCACTCTTGCGTTGATCGCCCGAGCCGAAGTCCACCGACGGGCTGAGGTCGAGCAGAAACCAGGCGGCCATCTCACGGTCTTCGGTGAACACGCGCACATGGGGCTGCTGCAGCCGGGCGGTCACGTTCCAGTCGATGTGGCGCACGTCGTCGTGGTGCTGGTATTCGCGCAGGTCCGCCAGGTCGAGCCCCGAGCCGCGCATGAGCGTGCGGTAGTCGCCCTGCAGCAGCCCGTCGAGGCGCCTGATGACGGTCCATTCCAGGCGACGCATCAAGGTATCGGCCTGCTCCACCGGCAGGGGCGGCGGCACTGCGGGGGGCGCCGGGCGGGGCTTGAACAGACCGAACAGCATGGGGTTCTCGCCGGAAAATGGGGCGGTGGCGTCAGGCGGCTGCGCGCTGATCGTGTTCCAGCGGCCGTGCCGGGGGTTTGACGGCCGCCATGACGCGCTCGACGATGCTTTCACCGCTCAGGCCTTCCGACAGGCCTTCGTACGAGAGCACGATGCGGTGGCGCAGCACGTCGGGCACCAGGTCGCTCATGTCTTCGGGCAGCGCGTAGCTGCGCCCGCGCAGCATGGCCAGCGCCCGGGCACCTTCCACCAGGCCGATGGTGGCGCGCGGGCTGGCGCCGTAGGTGATGAGCCGCGCCATGTCCTTCAGCCCATGCCGCTCGGGCGTGCGCGTGGCCGACACGAGCTTCACCGCGTACTGCACCAGCGACGGGTCCACGTACACCGCGCGGCACTGCGTCTGCAGGGCCGCCAGCTGGTCGGTGGTGGCCACGGCGTTGACCTGCACGGCGGGGCCGGTGACGCGCTCGACGATGACGAACTCTTCCTCATCGGTCGGGTAGTCCACCAGCACCTTCATCATGAAACGGTCCACCTGCGCCTCCGGCAGCGGATAGGTGCCCTCGGTTTCGATGGGGTTCTGCGTGGCCATCACCAGAAAGGGACTGGGCACCTTGTGCGACTCGCCTGCAATGGTCACCTGCCGCTCCTGCATCACCTCCAGCAGCGCGCTCTGCACCTTGGCCGGTGCGCGGTTGATTTCGTCGGCCAGCAGCAGGTTGGCGAACACCGGCCCCAGCGAGGTGCTGAAGTCACCCGTCTTCTGGTTGTAGATGCGCGTGCCCACGAGATCGGCCGGCACCAGGTCGGGGGTGAACTGGATGCGCCGGAAGCGCCCCTGCACCACATCGGCCAGCGTCTTGACGGTGAGCGTCTTGGCCAGCCCGGGCACACCCTCCACCAGCAGGTGACCCTGCGCGAGCATGGCCACCATCACCCGCTCCAGGAAGCGGTCCTGCCCGACCACGACCCGCTTCACTTCATACAGGATCTGCTCCATCAGCTGGGCGGTGTCGTTGTTTGAGGGCTCGGTCATGCAAGGCTCCTGATCAGAAGGGTGGAAGGCCGGCGGCGCTGGCGGCGCTTTCGATGGGCACGGCAAAACCGATGCCGACAAAGGTGCGGTGGCTGGTGGGGTTGAGGATGCCGGTCACGATGCCCACCACCTCGCCGTCCATGGTGACCAGCGGACCGCCCGAGTTGCCGGGGTTGGCCGCCGCGTCGAACTGGATGAGGTTGCCGATTTCCTGCTCGCCCTCGGGTGAGCGGAACGAGCGGCCCAGCCCGGAGATGACACCGGATGAGGTGGAAGGCCCGATGCCGAACGGAAAGCCCACCGCCACCACCTGGTCGCCCGGCACCAGGTCGCCGGTGCCGCGCAATGTGGCCGCGAACAGGTCATCGGGAATCGTGTGGGCCTGCAGCACCGCCAGGTCGTTTTCGACCTGCACGCCCGTCACACTGGCGGACGATTCGGAACCATCGGCAAACATCACCTCGATCTTGCCCCCTCCCTGCACCACGTGCAGGTTGGTCAGGATCACGCCCTTGTCGACGATCACCACGCCGGTGCCCACGCCGTGCTGCACGTCGGCGCCGCCAGGTGTGCGCACATAGGACACCACGCGCACCACCGACGGGCGGATTTTCTCGGCCGCGCGCGCAGCGGCCGACGGCATGTTCTGGGTGGTGAGGGTGCGCAGCACGGCGGCATCGACGTCGGCCTGGGTGAGCGTTCGGCTGCCAGCCGGACCCCGCGTCAGCGTGCTCGCAAGCAAGAGGGCCGACAGCAGCGCCATGGCGGCCCACATCGCCCGTGGGTTGACGGCGGCACGGGAAAGTGCGCCACGCCAGCCCGGTGTCGGCTGTGCTGCCTCGCCCTGCGGCGCCGGAGCCGCGGGACTGCGGCCGTTGCCGCCCGCACGATCACCGGCAGGCAGCTCCGCAGAACGACCACGGACCGTGCGGCTGTAGAGGGCAGGCTTTCGCATCATCGACTCCTCAGAAGGGCAAGGCGGTCGGCGGGACCAGGGTCCAGCACGGTGGCCAGGGCAATGGTTTGCTCACATCATGCCGCGTTGCGCGCAACGGCTCAAGCCGTCAGCAATTGCCTGAGTACGTAGGGGAGGATTCCCCCCGATCGGTAGTAGTTCACTTCCACCGGCGTGTCGATGCGCAGGGTCACCTTGAGTTCCTGCCGCTCACCGCTGGCACGCGTGATCACCAGTGTGGCGTCGCTGCGCGGCAGCAGGTCGGGGTGCGGCAGCACGTCGATGGTCTCTGTGCCGGTCAGCCCCAGGCTGGCCCAGGAGTCGCCGGCCTTGAACTGCAGCGGCAGCACGCCCATGCCCACCAGGTTGGAGCGGTGGATGCGCTCGAAGCTGCGCGCGATCACTGCCCGGATGCCCAGCAGCTGCGTGCCCTTGGCCGCCCAGTCGCGGCTGGAACCGGTGCCGTACTCCTCGCCCGCAAAGATCACGGTGGGCACGTCGGCGGCCTGGTAGCGCATCGCGGCATCAAAAATGGACAAACGCTCGCCGGCCCCTTCCCCCTCGCCCTGGAACAGCGTCCAGCCGCCCTCGGGGCGCGAGCCGTCGGCGGCCGACGGCAGCATGAGGTTCTTGATGCGCACGTTGGCAAAGGTCCCGCGCATCATCACGTCGTGGTGACCGCGCCGGGCGCCGTAGCTGTTGAAGTCCGGCTTGAGCACGCCGTGCTGGCGCAGCCACTGCCCCGCGGGCGACTGCTCGGCAATGGAGCCGGCCGGTGAGATGTGGTCGGTGGTGATCGAGTCGCCAAACAGGGCCATGATGCGGGCGCCGCGCACCGCCGGCGCCTGCCGGGGCGGCTCGGCCAGTTCAAAGCTTTCAAAGAATGGCGGCTCGGCAATGTACGTGCTGGTGGGCCAGTTGTAGGTGTTGCCGCTCACGCCCTCGATGCGCTCCCACAGGGCGCCGGGTGCACTTTTCACGCGCTCGTAGTTTTCGCGGTAGGCGCGGCCGTTCATGGCGGTGGACATGAGCGCCTGCACCTCGTCGCTGCTGGGCCAGATATCGCCCAGGAACACGGCGCGGCCATCGTGTCCTTTGCCCACGGGCTCGGTCATGAGGTCGGTCAGCACCGTGCCCGCGATGGCATAGGCCACCACCAGCGGCGGGCTGGCCAGGAAATTGGCCTTGATGTTCGGGTGGATGCGGGCTTCGAAATTGCGGTTGCCCGAGAGCACGGCGGCGCAGACCAGGTCGTTGCTGGTGATCACCTCGTTGAGCTCGGCGCTGAGATCGCCCGAGTTGCCAATGCAGGTGGTGCAGCCGTAGCCGACGAGCGAAAAACCCAGCTGTTCCAGATACGGCAGCAGCCCCGCTTCGCGCAGGTACTCGGTGACCATGCGCGAGCCGGGCGCCAGCGAGGTCTTGACGTGCGGCTTCACCTTCAGCCCGGCTTCAACCGCTTTCTTGGCCAGCAGACCGGCGGCCAGCAGCACGCCAGGGTTCGAGGTGTTGGTGCAGCTGGTGATGGCGGCGATGAGCACATCGCCGTTGCCGACGGTGAGCGAGCTGACCTTGGGCAGTTCCTTGGACGGCGACTCTTCCTTGGCGATGTCGTGGGCGGGCTTGTTGGCCACCATTTCGGCCTCGAAACGCGGCACGCCGGTGGGCGCTGGCCGCTCTTCTTCCTCGGCCGACGGGGTGGTGGTCTTGCCACCGGCTTCGTCTTCGCTGCGCGGCTGGTAGCGGGTGCTCAGCATCTCCGCCGGCTGATTGAAACCATTCTCGGCACCCGGCTTGCTGAACAGGCTGGTGAACTGCTTGGCCACCTGCCCCAGCTCGATGCGGTCCTGTGGCCGCTTGGGGCCGGCCAGGCTGGGCGTGACCTCGCCCAGGTCCAGGCACACGCGGTGCGAATAGGCGATCTGGCTGGCGCCGATGGACGAGCCGGGTGCGCCGGGCACACCGAACATGCCCTGGGCGCGGAAGTAGGCTTCCAGCGCGTCGATCTCTTCCGGCGTGCGCCCGGTGCCGCGGAAATAGTCCAGCGTCTTGTCGTCCACCGGGAAGAAGCCCATGGTGGCCCCGTATTCGGGCGCCATGTTGGCGATGGTGGCGCGGTCGGGCAGCGCCAGCGAGGCTGTGCCCTCCCCGAAAAACTCGACGAACTTGCCCACTACCTTGTGCTGGCGCAGGATCTCGGTCACGGTCAGCACCAGGTCGGTCGCGGTCACGCCCTCGCGCAGGTGCCCGGTGAGCTCGAACCCGACCACATCGGGCGTGAGGAAGTACACCGGCTGGCCGAGCATGGCGGCCTCACCCTCAATGCCGCCCACGCCCCAGCCCACCACGCCAATACCGTTGATCATGGTGGTGTGGCTGTCGGTGCCCACCAGCGAATCGGGGTAGTACACGCCGTCCTTGCAGTGCACACCGCGCGCCAGAAACTCCAGGTTCACCTGGTGCACGATGCCAAAACCGGGAGGCACGAGCCCAAAGGTATCAAAGGCCTGCATGCCCCACTTCATGAACTCGTAGCGCTCACGGTTGCGCTGGAACTCGAGCTTCATGTTCAGGTCGATGGCGTCGGGCGTGCCGTAGTGGTCGAC
>JAGXRS010000216.1 GCA_018335615.1 Hydrogenophaga sp.
TGTGACCATCCGCACGGTGGACGTGGGGGCCGACAAGCCGCTGGACCGCGGCGTGCGATCGGCCGATGACCACCTGAACCCGGCGCTCGGGTTGCGCGCGATCCGCTGGAGCCTGGCCGACCCGGCCATGTTCCTGGCCCAGCTGCGCGCCATCCTGCGGGCGGCGGCACACGGCGCGGTCAACCTGCTGGTGCCCATGCTGGCGCACGCGCACGAGATCCGCCAGACACTGGCGCTGGTGGCCCGGGCGCGCGAGCAGCTGGACGCGCGCGGTCAGGTGTACGGCCCGGTGCGGCTGGGCGCCATGATCGAGATTCCGGCCGCCGCGCTGACCGTCCCCTTGTTCTTGCGCCATTTCGACTTCCTGTCCATCGGGACCAACGACCTGATCCAGTACACGCTGGCGATCGACCGGTCTGACGAGGCGGTGGCCCATCTGTACGACCCGGTCCACCCGGCGGTTCTGCAACTCCTGGCCAGCACCATTGCGCAGTGCCGCGCACAGGGCAAGAGCGTGAGCGTGTGCGGCGAGATGGCGGGCGATGTGGCCATGACGCGGCTGCTGCTGGGGCTGGGGCTGCGCAGTTTCTCCATGCATCCTTCCCAGGTCTTGGCGGTCAAGCAGCAGATTCTGCGTTGCGACACCACCCGCTTGGCCACTTGGGCGCAGACGGTACTCGCCGCCGAGGACCCCGCCGCGCTGATGACCGATTGAGCGTCAGGCCCGATCTCGGTTGCTCGCGCCCGGTCAGCGGTTGCGCGTGGCGATGACGGCCGCGCCGATGATCATCACGGCCGCCAGCGCCACCGAAGCACTGGGTTTTTCGCCCTGTACCCACAGCAGCGTCAGCGTGGACAACAGCGGCGTGAGGAAACTCAGCACCCCGATCTGGCGGGCGTCTCCGCGCTTGAGCGCGGCGTCCCACAAGAAAAAAGCCCCACCCAGCGGCCCGAGACCCAGCATGGTGATCAAACCCCAGTCGCGTGCGGACAGGGTCACGGCGGGCTCCAGTGCCACGTGGCACAACAGCGAGAGCAGGCCGGACGCGAGCGCGAAGCTGCCGATGGCGGCGGTGGGAAACGCGGTGACGCGCTTCGTCAGCAGGGAATAGCTGGCCCAGATGAAAGCCGAACCCGCCGCCGGGATGTAACCCCAGGCCCACACCGCTTGTGTCTCCTGGCCGCCGCGCCCCAAAATCGCCAGCGCCGCACCCACAAAACCCAGCAGGGCGGCCAGGCCATGGCGCGCGGTGAGTGTCATGCCGGGCAGGAACAGCGGCGCCATGACCACGATGCCCAGCGGCCACAGGTAATTCACCAGGTTCGCCTGCACCGGGGGCGCGTGGCGCAGCGCGATGAACAACAGGAAGTGGAAGCCGAACAGACCGTACACACCCAGCGCCAGCGTGCTCGCAGGCACCCTCCACTGGCGGACGTCAAAGCGCGAGAGGGGCAGGGCAATCAGGCTGCCGATCAGCAGTGCCAGCCCGGTCAGCAGGAACGGCGGCACGTGCGTGAGCGACACCCCGAGTGCGGCCAGTGAGGCCCACAGTGCGATCGCGCCCAGCGCCAGCAGATTGGCCGTCATGCCGGTGCCCCGACTTTGGCCGTCTGCCTTTGATCCATGACAAGGAGGGAAAGGACGTTCATGCGGATACTGAGGTGGGTATTATTTTTCAAAGGACATCCCGTGAGCACCTTCGACCACAGCGCTCTGATTCAGGACATCAATGCCAGTCTGGCCCCGTTCCGAAAAGCCCAGCCCGAAGCCATGGCTGGCTTCGGGGCGCTGGCCAAAGCCGCCATCACCGACGGCGCCTTAAGCGCCAAGCAGAAGGAGCTGATTGCGTTGGCCATCGGTGTCACGCAGCGCTGTTCGGGCTGCATCGGCTTTCATGTGAAGGCACTGCAGCGGCTCGAATGCACCCGTGCCGAGTTCGAGGAAATGCTGTCGGTCTGCGTGTACATGGGTGGTGGTCCGGCGCTGATGTACGCGGCCGAGGCCATCGCGGCCTGGGACAAAATGCACGCTGCAGCCGCCGCTACCGCCGTCTGAGGGAGGCGGCTTGGCGTCGCTGACGGGGCCGTTCAGACCGCGTCGGTGTTGTTGTTGTGCATGGGGTGTTCGTGTCGTGCCGAAAGCGCGTTGTGCGCCTGCTGATCCGCGTGGTACGAGCTGCGCACCATGGCGCCCACGGCCGCGTGGGTGAAGCCCATTTCGTAGGCTTTTTCCTCGAACATCTTGAAGGTGTCCGGGTGCACGTAGCGGCGCACCGGCAGGTGGTGGCCGCTGGGCGCGAGGTACTGGCCGATGGTGAGCATGTTGATGCCGTGCTCGCGCATGTCGCGCATCACGTCCAAGATCTCGTCGTCCGTTTCGCCCAGGCCCACCATCAGGCCACTCTTGGTCGGTACGTGCGGGAACAGCGCCTTGAACTTCTTGAGCAGGTTCAGGCTGAAGGCGTAGTCGGAGCCGGGGCGCGCTTCCTTGTACAGGCGCGGCACGGTTTCCATGTTGTGGTTCATCACGTCCGGCGGCGCAGCCTTGAGGATCTCCAGCGCGCGGTCGTCGCGGCCGCGGAAATCGGGCACCAGCACCTCGATCTGGGTGCCGGGTGACAGTTCGCGCGTCTTGCGGATGCACTCGACGAAGTGGCCGGCGCCACCGTCGCGCAGGTCGTCGCGGTCCACGCTGGTGATCACCACGTACTTGAGTTTCAGTTGCGCGATGGTGCGGGCCAGGTTGTCGGGCTCGTTCGCGTCCAGCGGGTCGGGGCGACCATGGCCGACGTCGCAGAACGGGCAGCGGCGCGTGCACTTGTCGCCCATGATCATGAAGGTGGCCGTGCCCTTGCCGAAGCACTCGCCGATATTGGGGCAGCTGGCTTCCTCGCACACCGTCACCAGCTGGTTGGCCCGCAGCACGTCCTTGATTTCGTAGAAACGGGTCGTGGGCGAACCGGCCTTCACCCGGATCCATTCGGGCTTCTTCAGTACCTCGGCCTGCACCACCTTGATGGGGATGCGCGACGTCTTGGCCTGGCTTTTCTGCTTGGCGGTGGCGTCGTAGCTGGCGGCCGGCTGGGCATCCCGCACGGTGGGGCTGGAGGAATCGTTGGTGCTCATGGAAGGGTCCGTTCGAGGGGTCTGGCGCTCAGGGCGCGAGCGTGGCCGTCAGCTTCTCGGCCAGCAGGCTGGCCACTTCATCAGGTGAAACGGCTACCCCTATTGTAGAAAGTGCCACGGTCTGCAAGCCGGCATACCCACACGGGTTGATGCGGTGGAAGGGTTCCAGGTCCATCGCCACGTTCAGCGACACGCCGTGGTAGGTGCAATGGCGGCTGACCTTGATGCCCAGCGCCGCGATCTTGCCGAGGCCGGTGAAGTCAGGGGCGGGTGCGGCCTCACCGGGCAGGCGTTTCTGCGGACGCTGGGGCAGCAGGGCGTGGCTGCCCGGGTCGTCCAGTCGCACATAAATGCCGGGTGCGCCCGCCACGCGGTGCCCGGTCACGTCCAGCGCCGCGAGCGTGCGGATCACCGCTTCTTCGATGCGGTACACGTACTCCTTGACGAAGTAGCCGGTGCGCTGCAGGTCGATCAGCGGATAGGCCACCACTTGGCCCGGACCATGGTAGGTGACCTGTCCGCCGCGGTTGCTCTGCACCACCGGAATGTCGCCCGGCGCGAGGAGATGGTCTTCGCGTCCAGCCAGGCCCTGCGTGAACACGGGCGGGTGCTCGCACATCCACAGTTCGTCGGGCGTGTCGGTCGTGCGTCCCTGGGTGAAGGCAACCATCGCGTCAAATGTGGCCGCGTAGTCCACCCGGCCGAGCGGGCGCAGGGTCAACATGCCCGCACGCGGCGCCTCAGCGCTTCACAGCACATACTTCACCAGCGGGTGCGTGGTGAGGGTGCGGTACAACTCGTCGAGTTGCTCGCGGCTGTGCACATGCACCGACAGCGTCAGACCCAGGTAATTGCCGGCCTTGCTGGGGCGTTGCTCGACCGATGCGGTGTCGAAGCCCGGTTCGAACGACTGGGCGATGAAAACCATGGCCGACACGAACTCGCTTGTGTTGCCGCCCATCACCTTGATGGGGAAGCGGCAGGGGTATTCGATGAGCGACTGCTCGGGGGGAACGTGGCGTGGCGGCGTCTGCATGGGCGTGCCTCAGATCGACTGCGCCGCTTTGGCACGCTGGTAGGCAGCGTAGAGCCGCTCGTACACCGGGCCGGGCAGGCCCCGGCTGGCGCCGTGGCCCACGGGCTGGCCGTCCAGGGTGGTGATGGGCAGCACCTCTTTGGTGGCCGAAGACAGCAGCAGTTCGTCGGCGTCCAGCACCTCGGCGCGGCTGATGCGGCGCAGTTCAAAGCCGATGCCTTCATCGCGGCAGATGTCTTCGATCAGTCCGAACCGGATGCCCTCAAGCACCAAGTTGTCCTTGGGAGGGCCCATGACCACGCCGCTCTTCACCACCCACACATTGCTGGCGGCGGCTTCGCTCAAGGCATCGTCGCGGAACATCACCGTCTCCAGTGCGCCCGCATCGGCGCTGATCTGCCGCGACAGCACCGCGCCCAGCAGGCTGGTGCTCTTGATGTGGGCTTTCTCCCAGCGGAAATCATCGGCCGTGACGCAGGCCACGCCCCGGGCACGCTGGGCCGCGCTGGGCAGCTTCATCTCGCCACACATCACGAACACCGTGGGCTTCAGCCCGGGGGGCATCACATGGTCGCGCACCGCCACGCCGCGCGTGACTTGGATGTAAATCAGCTGGTTGACCACGCCGGTGCTGGCTTGCAACGCCTCGATCAGACGGCGGGCTACCTGTAGCCAGGCTTCGCGCGTGAGCGGGTTGGGCATGCGCAGCTCCGCCAGCGAGCGCTCCAGCCGGGCCATGTGCTGCTCGAAGCGGAAGATGCGCCCGCCATATGCGGGCAGCACCTCGTAGATGCCATCGCCAAAGATGAAGCCCCTGTCCAGCACGCTCACCCGCGTGTCGCACAGCGGGCTGTAGCTGCCATTCAGGTAACACAGCGTGTCGGGAAGGAGGGGCGCTTCGCGCAGTTCGGGAATGTCGGGGATGTGCATGGGGTGATTATCGGGCGCGTGGTTCGGGCGCATACGCGCTTCAAGTGTGCGCAGGCAGACAAAAACAAGGAATCAAGTCGCTTGACGAACACATCGGGTTACTACGTATAATCAGTGGCTTTGCGGCACTTCTTGCGCTTGTAACCTGCTTGTAATCTCTCATGTCGACAATGCCCCCGGACAAGTCGACAGCGACGAAGAAAGCAGCGCAGGCAGAAGCCCCAGCTGGTGTGCAGGCGAGAGCCGCAGGTCTGGCCTGGGATGATGAAGAGACAGATGGGGTGCAAGAGCCCGAATTCAAGCCGCTGACGCGCGAAGAGGCGCAGCAGTGGCGGGCCAGCCAGCCGGTTTTTTCTGTCTGGCGGCTGGTAGGGGTGCAGTTGCTTGTGGGTGCGGTGGCGGGTGCGCTGGCTTGGTTGTTCACCCAGTCCGTGGCCATTGCCAGTTCGGTGGTCTATGGTGCTGCTGCGGTGGTGATTCCATCGGCCCTGATGGCTTATGGGCTGACCTCCAGTGCTCTGTTTCGGTTGCTGTCAGGTTTTAAGCAGGCGGCCTTTGCGGGTTTTCTGGTGTGGGAAGGGGTCAAAATCCTGTTGGTGGTGGTCCTGTTGTGGCTGGCGCCGTCGGTGGTCCCGGATTTAAATTGGCTGGGTCTGCTTGCAGGCTTGGTGGTGGTGCTTAAGGTGTACTGGTTTGGATTTCTGATCCAGGGCAGGCGTTCAAACAATAACGGTTGATTGGCTCGAACGAACATGGCTACAGAAGGTATCGGTCCTACCCCTGGTGAATACATTCGCCATCACCTGGCTCACCTTTCAAACAAGAAGCAAGAGTCGATCGTTGATTTCTCCGTGATCAATATCGACTCGGTGGTGGTCAATATCATCCTGGGCATCTTGGTCTGCTTCGTGCTGTGGCTGGCTGCGCGCAAGTCGCATGCGGGCGTTCCGGGTCGCTTCCAGGCGGCCGTCGAAATCCTGGTTGAGATGGTGGACACCCAGGCCAAAGGGCTGATTCACAACGCTACCAGCCGCAAGCTGATCGCGCCCATGGCGTTGACGGTTTTCTGCTGGATCTTCATGATGAACTTCATGGATCTGATTCCGGTGGATTTGATTCCGTTCATCTGGGCACATGGCATTCCGTTTGTGAATGATCACAATGATGTCGGCCTGCATGCCGTGTTTGGTGCCAAAGATTACATGCGCGTGGTGCCAACGGCTGACCTGTCCACCACGCTGGGGTTGTCGGTCTCCGTCCTGCTGCTTTGTCTGTTTTACAACATCAAGATCAAGGGTCTTGGTGGTTGGGCCCATGAGTTGGTGAGTGCTCCTTTTGGTACCAGCAGGAATCCCCTGTGGGCGCTCATCCTCGGTGTGATCAATTTCATGATGCAAATGATCGAATTCATCGCCAAGACGGTTTCTCATGGCATGCGATTGTTTGGCAACATGTTTGCAGGTGAGCTGGTTTTCATGCTGGTGGCGTTGCTGGGTGGTTATGCTGCCCTGTCGCTCGGCGGTGGCCTGATGTTCATCGGTCACCTGATTGCCGGTACGGTGTGGGCCATTTTTCACATTTTGGTCATTACACTTCAGGCGTTTATCTTCATGATGCTGGCTCTGATTTATCTGGGTCAAGCGCATGATGCGCACTGAGTGCGGCGACCCATCGGGTCATCGTGCAGCGGTGTTTGTTTCTTTTCACTCAACCTTCCTCTAACTTCTCAAAGGAATCACCATGGAAAACGTTCTGGGTCTCGTCGCGCTGGCTTGCGGTCTGATTGTGGCATTGGGTGCCGTTGGCGCCTCTATCGGTATTGCTCTGATGGGCGGCAAATACTTGGAAGCTTCGGCTCGCCAGCCTGAGCTCATGAATGAACTGCAGACCAAGATGTTCATTTTGGCTGGTCTGATCGACGCGGCCTTCCTGATCGGCGTGGCTGTGGCTCTGCTGTTCGCTTTCGCAAATCCTTTCGTGATCTGATGATCCTGGCTTGAGGAAGGTGGCGCCCCTGATCAGGGGCGCTGCACCCCAAGTTGTGGCGTTCTAATTCCCTCCCCCCGATAACACTCAGAAAGGCGTTGCGATGAATATCAATGCAACCCTCTTTGCGCAAGGCATCGTTTTTGCGATTTTGGTGTGGTTCACGATGAAATTCGTGTGGCCCCCGATTGCCAAAGCACTGGACGAGCGTGCGCTAAAGATTTCCGAAGGGCTGGCGGCTGCCGATAAAGCCAAGTCCGAACTCGCTGTTGCCAACAAGCGGGTGGAAGAAGAGTTGAGCAAGTCGCGCAACGAGTCCGCTACCCGTGTGGCAGATGCTGAGCGCCGCGCGCAAACGCTGATCGACGACGCCAAGGCGCGTGCGAGCGAAGAGGCGGCCAAGATCCTGGCTGCTGCCCGGCAAGAAGCGGAGCAGCAAGTGCTCAAAGCCCGCCAAGTCCTGCGTGACGAAGTGGCCTCTTTGGCCGTCAAGGGTGCCGAGCAAATTCTGCGCCGTGAAGTCAACGCCAGCGTTCATTCTGAATTGCTGGTTCGCCTCAAGGCCGAGTTGTGATGCCCGCTGGGCGTCGCTGCTGAGAATCAAAGGACCATCATGGCCGAAGTCGCCACCATTGCCCGCCCCTACGCTGAAGCGCTTTTACAGGCTGTCGGTCACGACGCTGCCGCGACTTCGGCCTGGCTCGACGCCCTGGCCGCGGTCGCAGCCAACGATCAGTTGCGCCAGTTTGCTGACAGTCCCAAGGTGAATGCCGATCAGGTTTATGACCTGATCGTGTCTGTGACCAAGGTGCAGCTTCCAGTGCACGGTCAAAACTTTCTGCGCACCGTGATCGAGAATGGTCGTATCGCTGCATTGCCCGAGGTGGCTCAGCAATTTCGGACCATGAAGAATGCGCAGCAAGGCACCTCTGATGCGGTGGTTTACAGCGCGTTTGCCCTTGAGGCGGCCGAGCTGTCGGATCTCTCAGGTGTGCTTGAAAAACGTTTTGGTCGAAAGCTCAACCTCCAGGTGCAACTGCAACCCGAGCTGATCGGTGGCATTCGTGTGGTGGTTGGCGACGAGGTGCTCGACACATCGATCAAAGCCCGCCTTGAACAAATGAAAACTGCTCTGACGGCCTGACGGCTCGATACCCGGGCGCGCCCGCATCACATTTAACGAAAGAAGGAAAGAGTCATGCAACTCAATCCCGCCGAAATCTCTGAACTGATCAAGTCCCG
>JAGXRS010000217.1 GCA_018335615.1 Hydrogenophaga sp.
GTCTGCTCCCCATTCGGCCCCGGGCCAGAGCGCGGGCAGCGGCACGGCCGCCGGTGGCCAGAACGCGGCCAGCAGCGCCGGCACGCCGCCAAGCCACAACCAGGGCGTCACGCGGTCGCGCCAGCACAGCAGCAAGAGCGCGGCCACAAGAGGCGCGAGCGGCACCACCAGCCAGCCCATGGCGTCGAGCCCCAGGCCCGCTGCCAGCACGCGGTCGGCCTCCAGCGCCAGCGCCGCGCTCATGGTGCAAACTCCGTGGCAATGATCAGCTGCGCCCAGGCTAGCGGGCTGAAGCCGGTGCCGGCGAGCACGCCCGCCAGCAGCGAGAGGGTGGCGGTGAAGAGGGTGGGGGCGAGCAGCATCCAGTGGGTTTCGCGCCAGCCCGGTGTGCCGCCGCCGAGCTGGGTATCGCCCGGCCAGGCGTCCGGTGCCCGGCCGAACCAGCCGCGGTACAGCACCGGCAGGAAATAGGCCGCGTTCAACAGACCCGAACCCACCAGCACCAGCAAGACCCAGTCTTGCCCCACCTCCAAAGCGCCCAGCCCAAGGTACCACTTGCTGATGAACCCGGCAATGGGTGGCACCCCGATCATGCCCAGCGCGCCCACGGTGAAGGCTGCCATGGTGAGCGGCATGCGCTGGCCAATGCCGTTCATGTCGCGCAGCCGGTGCACATGCAGGCTTTCGGCGAAGTTGCCGGCGCAGTAGAAGAGGGTGACCTTCATCAGCCCCTGGTGCACCAGATGCACCAGCGCGCCGGTGGCCGCAATGGGCCCGAGCAGGGCCACACCCAGGATGATGTAGGACACCTGGCTCACGGTGGAGTAGGCCAGCAGTTTCTTGATCTCGCGCTGCTGCAAGGCCCTGAGCGAGGCGTAGACCATCGTGGCCGCCGCCGCCCAGAGCAGCGGCTGGGCCAGGTCCAGTACCTGCACCGGCCCCGCGCCGAACACGTCGTACACCACGCGGATGATGCCGAAGGCCCCGGCCTTGACCACCGCCACCGCGTGCAGCAGCGCGCTCACCGGTGCGGGCGCGACCATGGCGCGCGGCAGCCAGCCGTGCAGCGGCACGATGGCCGCCTTCACGCCCAGGCCGGTCACCAGCAAGACAAAAGCCAGCGTGAGGCTGAAAGGGTGCTGCTCCACCAGCGCCTTCAGGTAGCCGCCGGGCACAAAATCCGGGCTGCCCGTGAGGGTGTGCAGGAGCGCCACGCCCATCAGCACCAGGGTGCCGCCGCCCAGGGTGTAGGCCAGGTAGACGCGCCCGGCGCGCAGGGCGTCGGGCGTGCCCCGGTGCACCACCAGGGGAAAAGTCGCGAGCGTGAGCAGTTCGTAGAACAGCAGAAAACTGACCAGGTTGCCCGCCATCGCCAGGCCCACCGTGGCGCTCACACACAGGCTGAAATAGCCAAAGAAGCGCGATCGCAGGGGCGAACCACCGAGATAGCCAATCGCATAGAGGGTGGTGGCCAGCCAGAGCACGGACGAGAGGCCGACGAACTGCAGGGACAGCGCATCGGTCTGCAAGATCAGGTCGCCCCCGGGGATGAAGGGCACCACGAAGCGAAAGCTCAGGCCGTGGCTCACGCCCACAATCATCACGCCGGTCAGCACCAGCTTGACGACCACACCCGCCAGATTCAGGAAGGTGCGCAGGCCTTGCTGATCCTCACGCAGGGCAAAAATCACCAGGCCGGGCAGCAAGGAGCTGAGCACGATCAGCAGCGGCAGGGCATTGGCCACGGTCTGGCTCATGGCGCGCCCCCGGTCAGCCAGAGGATCAGCGGGTCGCTGATCAAGGCCATGCCCCACACCAGCAGGGCCGGCAGCAGGGCCAGCCACTGGGCGAACAGATCGGGGCGGTGGTCCGGTCGGGTGGGGTGGGCACGGTCAAACGACAGCACCACCACGCGAAACACATAGCCCGCACTCATCAGGGTGCCGATCAGCACCCCCGCCGCCCAGGGCCAGTGCGCCGGCTCCAGCAGGAGCGGGCGCAGCAACACCCATTTGGCGAGAAAGCCGCCGCTGGGCGGCAATCCGATCAGGCTGCCGCCCGCCACCGCAAAGGCAAACATGGCGATGGGCATGGTCTGGGTGGCACCTTTGAGCACCCCGACACTCTTGCTGCCCAGCGTGGCCTGCATCTCGCCGGCCGCCAGAAACATCGACACCTTGGCCAGGCCGTGGGCCAGCACAAACAGCCACAAGGCGACGTGCAATTCCGGCCGCTGCCAGTGCAGCAACAGCCCCAGCGCCATCATGGCGTAGCCCAGTTGCGCCACGGTGGAATAGGCCACCAGCGTCTTGAGATACGGTGCCCGCAGCGCCGACCAGCCACCAAAAATGAGCGCCAGCACCCCCGCCACCGCGATGACCGGCCCCGCCTCTTGCCCCAGTTCCGCCGGCGCCAGCTCGCTCCACAACAGCCACAGGATGAACAACGGGCCTTTCACCACCAGGGCAGACAGCAAGGCGCTGACCGCCGTGGGTGCGCTGGCATGCGCAGGTGGCAGCCACAGGTGCAGCGGCCAGAACGCGGCTTTGAGCATCAGGCCCAAGGTCATGAGCGCCAGCGCTAGGCGCGTGGTGGGGTCGGCTTTGGCCGCGTCGGCCAGCAGGGCGAGGTCCAGCACACCGTAGTGCCCGTAGAGCAGCACCACGCCGAGCAGGTAAAACAAGGAAGCCACCAGCGACAGCAGCAAATAGCGCAGGGCAGGGACGTAGGCCTTGGCGCCGGAGATCGTCACCATGGCCACCGCCACCAGGCCCAACAGTTCGAGGGTGATGTACCAGTTGAACAGGTCGTGCGAGAGCCAGAGCGCGGCCAGGCTGGCGTGCAGCAGGCTGGACAGGGGCCAGTAATCGGTGCGCTGGGTCTGGCTGTGGCGGCTGCGCTCGGCGTACACCGAGACCAGCAGGTGGATCAGCGCCGTGAACACCAGCAACAGCGCCGACACCGGCATCAGCCGAAAGCGGATCGCCAGCGGGGCGTCCCAGCCGCCCAGGTGCATCCACTGGGCGCCGTCCTGGATGACGCCGTGCAGTGCACCCAGCGCCGCGATCAGGCTGACCAGGCTGGAGCCCATCACCCACCAGCCGGAGCGCGAGCGCGACAGCAGCAGCAACAGCGCCATGGCCAGCGGCGTCAGCAGGCTGATCAGGGCGAGGGTCACGCACCGCCTTCCGGTTTTTTCGTGCGCTCCAGCAAGCCGCTGGCCAGGCGCAGGGCAAAGGCCGTGGCGCTCACGGCAATCACCAGGCCGGTGACGACCAGCGCATGCAACACCGGGTCGGTGGTGTCGCCGCGCCGGGCCAGCGCCACCATCACCATGAACACGCCGCTGCCCATGATGTTGATGGCCATGATGGCGCGCAGCCAGTGGGGCCGCAGCAGCAGGCTGTGCAAGCCGAGCACAAACAGCCCGCCGCCGATGCAGAGGTAGAAGAGCGTCATGCGCGCAGTTCCTCGGGTTCACCCACGACCAGCAGCGTGAGCGTGGTGGCGATGGACAGCGTCGCCGCCGCCTCGATCGTCAGGATCAGGGGGCCCGCCAGCGCCGGGGGATAGGCCAGCCAGGCCGTTCCCACCGGGCCAAAGCCCAGCCCAGGGCCCACCAGGCCGACCACGCCCACGGCCAGAAACACCCCCAACCCGAGCACCACCAGCAGCCGGACCAGCCCGTTGTCCCAGCGCACCGGCGGCAGCAGGTGGTTGAGCCGCAGAATCACCGCACCGGCGGCCAGCAGCGCGCCGGCCTGAAAGGCGCCACCCGGCGCAAAGGCGCCGCGCCACAGCACATAGCCGCCCACCAGCAGCGCCAGGGGCGCCAGCATCCGGGTCCAGGCCAGCAACAGGGGCCAGGGCGGGGGGATGACTTGCTTGGCCGAATGCAGCTGCCGCACCCCGAGCAGGGCCAGCATCAGCACCACGAGCTCGAGCAACGTGTCCCAGGCGCGGTAGTTCAGCAGCACGGCGGTGACCGGGTGGTCCACCCCGGCAGCGGGCAGCTGACCGAGCGCCAGCGCGGGCAGCAGCACCGGGCCCTCTGCCAGTGGCCACAGGGCGCGCAGCAAGACGATGCCCACCAGCAGGGCCAGCAGCGTGGCCGGCAGCACGCGCAGCGGTGGCGCACGCGACGGCCCGGGGGGCGCTTCACCGCAGCGTGCCAGCGCCGAGAGCAGCAGCGCACCCGTCAGGCCCGCACCGATGGCGGCTTCGGCCAGGGCCAGATCGGGCGCGCCCAGCCGCGCCCAGGTCAGCGCGAGCAGCAGACCAAACGCGATGAGCAGCACCACGCTGGTGTACAGCTGGCGCGCATGCAGCACGGCGGTTGCCAGCGTCAGCAGCAGCACGCCCAGCGCGCCGTCGAAAAGCCCGTCAGCGACCATCAAACCGGCGGCCTCCGTTCGCGGGTTCCGGGCGGTTGATCCGCGCCGGCCTCCTGCTCATCTTCCCGTGCATAGCGGGCCAGCAACTGGCAGGCCGTGGCGCCCGAGGCCATCACCAGCACCCAGATCAACAGCATCATGAGCACCGGCTGCCACGCATCCGCCCGCAGGCACAGGCCGAGCACCACCAAGCCCAGCCCCAGGGTGTCGGCCTTGGTCACCGCGTGCAGACGGGCGTACACATCCGGAAAGCGCAGCAGGCCGACGGTGCCGGCCACAAAGAAGAAGGCACCGCCCAGCAGCAGTGGCCAGCTCAGGGCGTGCAGCCAGTCGCTCATGCTGCCCGGCCGCGCAAATACTGCACCAGGGCGGCCGACAGCACCGCCGCCAGCAGGGCCAGCACCAGTGCCGCATCGCGCAGGGCCGGCTGCGCCTGCCACTCGGCCAGCACCAGCAGCAAGGCCGTGCCCGCCGTGCCAAAGAGCTGGATCGCCACCAGCCGGTCGGCCCGGCTGGGGCCGCGCAGCACGCGCCACAGGCCGGCAAGTATCGTCAACAGCAAGAGGGCGGCCAGGGTCATCATGGGGCTGAGGCTCCGAACAAACGCGCCAGATGGGTTTCCATGGTTTCGACCGGCAAGCGCCACGCCTGACCTTGATCCAGCACATGCAAGTGGAGCATGTCCTCGTCGATGTGGCTGGCGAGCGTGCCGGGCATCAGGCCCACCAGGGCCGACAGCAGCAGGCGCACGCGCGGGTTGGCGCATGCAAAAGCGTGGGTGACCCAGGTAGGGTCGAGCGGCATCCGTGGATGGAGCGCACGCCGCGCCACATCCCAGGCACCCACGAACACGGCGTGAAGAAAAAAGCCCACCAGGGGTGGCAGGTGGAACAGCCGCAGTCCCAGCGGTGGCAACCTGAGCCACAGCGACAGCCCCGTGGCGGCCAGAACGCACACCAGCCCGAATGCCCAGCCGCTGGCGCCGCTGAGCAGCAGCCAGAGGGCTGCGTACACCAGCAGCCAATGGGTGCCGTGGCGCAAGAGCGCCTGGTTTGAGCGCGGAGGTATCACACACAGGCTCCTTTGATGGGTTCTGCGGACGAAGGGGTGGCGGCCGATCCGCGGTGAATGCGCCGTGCTTCGGATGCCCCGGCAGCGTTTGGGTCTGCCGGTTCCCTGCGTCGTGCCGGTGCCGAGATGCATAAGATACTGCACAGGTCGTCGGAAAACACACGACCGCGCCCGGTGCTTCTTGCCAGGTGCGCTTCCTGGGCGGGCTGCGCGACAGCCACATCGGCGCACTCTGCCCAACCAGACCCCCACCCAAAAGGACAACATGATCATCGAAATCGCTGACTTCACCGTGCGTGCAGAAGAACGGGACGCCTTTGCCGCTGCCCTCACCCAGGCGGCGGCCACGGTGCTGGCGCGTGCCGACGGCTACCGGGGTCACCAGATCCTGGCCTGCCAGGAATCACCCGGCCGCTTCGTGCTGAGCGTGCAGTGGGACACGGTGGAGGCGCACACGGTGGGCTTTCGGCAGTCGCCCGCGTTCGCCGAGTGGCGCGCCCTCATCGGACCGTTTTTCCAGCAGCCACCGCATGTGGCGCATTTCGACGTGGTGGCGACGGCCTGAACCCGCCTCGTTCCCGGCGCATCGCCACCGCTGCACGCGCCGGGGATCTACGCCACCGGGGGCCTGTGGGCATACAGGCTGAACACCCCGTCGGCGATCAGGCGGCGGAACTGCTGCTCCACCATCTCTTCGATGAGGCGCATGGCCCGGTCGTTCTGCGGCTCGCGGCGGCACGCGAGCACCAGCAGCCGGTTGATCTGCACGCCGGTGATTTCGGACATGACCAGGTCCGCGCCGGCGTCTTTGAACACCGACACCGGCATGATCGTGGCCCAGTTCCCCAGGGCCACCATTTCACGGATCGAATCGACCGAGTCGATCAGCGCCCGCACCGGCAGCCGCTTGCCCAAGGGGCGCAGCTGCTTCTCCACCAGGTCGTGGTGCAGCGTCGTCATGAGCAGGGGCAGGCGCTCCAGTTGCGCCAGCGACACCGTGGGCGGCATGTGCATGCGCGCCGGGGTGACCAGCGTGAAGGGCTCGCCCAGCAGCGGCGTGAGGTTCAACGCGCGGCCCGACTCGGGGTTGGTCACCACCGCCATGTCGATCAGCCCGCGCTCCAGCCAGTCCAGCAAGGTGGGGGTGAAGGCTTCCCGCGTCTTGAGTTCCAGATCGGGCAGCGTGGCCAGGCACTGTTCGAACAGACCCGGCAGCATGATGCGCGACAGCGTGGGCGGCACGCCGAGCACCACGGTCGAGCGCGTGCCGTCCAGCTGCCGGGCCAGCCGCTGGCGCAGCTGGTCGGCCTCCTGGAGGATGCGCTGCGCGGATTCGTAGAGGATCACGCCCGCCTGGGTCAGCCGCACGCCCCGGGGCAGGCGATTGAACAGGGGCACGCCCAGCTGGGCCTCCAGTTCGCGCACCTGGCGCGTGAGGGCGGGTTGGGCAATGGGTATGGCAGCGGCGGCCGCCGTGAGGCTGCCGGCATCCGCAACGGCCACGAAATAGCGCAGCGTGCGCAGGTTCATCAGGGGGCTCTCCAGGTGTCTGCCATCTCAACATGATATGGCAGACGGGGAAATTGCTATTGGACCCAGGCTCTGTTCTCTTCTACTCTCACGCACCCATAACTATTGTGAGACAAGCATGAAAAAACTCTTTCTGAGCGTGGCGGCCACGGTGGCCGTTGCTTTGTGCGGCAGCGCCCTGGCGCAGGCCCCTTATCCGAGCCGGCCCATCAAGATGGTCATCCCCCTGGCCGCCGGCAGCGCGGTGGACAACGCGGCGCGTGTGCTCACCCAGAAGATGGCCGAGAACATGGGGCAGCCCATCCCGGTCGAAAACGTCACCGGCTCCTCGGGTCTGATCGGGGCTGACCGCCTGGCCAAGGCCGCGCCCGACGGCTACACCATCGGTGGCTTCAACGACAGCGTGCTCACCATGGTGCCGCACATCTACCCGAAGGTGCCCTGGAACGCGCTGCGCGACTTCGATCCGCTCTCGCTGGTGGGCACCATCGAATGGGGCATCGCCGTCAAGGCCGACTCGCCCTTTCGCACCGTGGCCGACCTGATCGCCGCGGCCAAGGCCAACCCGGGCAAGCTCAATTTCAGCTCGGGCGGCAATGGCAGCCCGCAGCACATCGGCATGGCGCTGTTCATGAACAGCGCCGGCATCGAGATGACGCACGTACCGTACCGGGGTGCCACCCCGGCGGCGGTGGGTGCGGCCACGGGCGAAGTGGACGTGGCCATGCAAGGGCTGGGCACCATCACGTCCTTCGTGCAAGGGGGCCGTTTGCGCCTGTTGGCCGTGTCCACCCAGCAGCGCATGCCCCAGTACCCCGACGTGCCCACGGTGCACGAGTCGGGCTTGCGTGACTTCTACTTCAACTCCTGGTTCGCCATGGTCGTGCCCGCCAAGACACCGCGCGACATCACCGAGCGGCTGAACAGCGAAGTGCGCAAGGCCCTGGCCGACCCCGTCGTGCGCGAGCGGCTCACCGGCATTGGCGTGACGGTGCGCGGCACCACGCCCGACGAGATGGGCCGTGCGCTGCGCGATCAGTACGAGATGTACGGCAAGCTGATCAACGAGAAGAACATCAAGGAACAGTGAGCGTCACCGAACCGGCCCCGCTGTCGGTTCGGTCTTTCAAGGGCTTGCGGGCCCTTGCCCCTGTGTCCCCGTTCTCCCTTTCTCCTTCTTTCGAGAGTTTCCGTGACTTCCCAACCCACCACCGTTTCCGTCGGATACGAGACGCTGCGCGACTTCATCCAGTCGGCGCTGGCCAGCCAGGGCCTGCCCGAGGGGGATGCCTTCAAAGTGGCCAGTCTCATGGCCGAAGCCGACATGCAGGGCTCTGACGGCCATGGCGTGATCCGGCTGCCGCAGTACATCAAGCGCATCCGCGCCGGCGGCATCAACAAGCACCCCCAGATCCGCGTGGTGCACGAGCGCCCCGGCTCAGCGGTCGTCGATGGCGACAACGGCATGGGCCACCTGGTGGTGTCGCAGGCGGTGGACCTGGCCATTGAAAAAGCCCGCCACTGCGGGGTCGCCTGGGTCAGCACCCGCATGAGCAACCACGCGGGGCCCGCATCGCTGTACTCGCGCATGCCCCTGCAGCACGACATGCTGGGCCTTTATTTCGCGGTCGGCAACGCCAACCACCTCCCGCCCTGGGGCGGAACGGACATGCTGCTGTCGACCAACCCCATTTCAGCGGCGATTCCCGGCGCACAAGAAGCGCCCGTGGTGCTCGACATGGCCACCACCGTGGCTGCTTACGGCAAGGTCAAGGCCAAGGCCAAGCGAGGCGAGCAGATGCCCGTGGGCTGGATGATCGACCGCCAGGGCCAGCCCCTGACGGACCCCAACCGCGCCGGCGAAGGCTTCTTGCTGCCCATTGGGGACTACAAGGGCTATGGCCTGGCGCTCATCGTGGGCTTGCTGGCCGGCACGCTGGGTGGCGGGGCCATGGGCCGCGACGTGGTCGACTTTAACGCCGACCATGTGAGCACCACCAACACGGGCCAGGCCATTCTGGTGATCGACCTCTCGGCCTTTGGTGACCCGGCTGTCTTCAAACAGGCGGTCGACAAGCTGGTGGGTGACATCCGCAACAGCGAGCGCCTGCCGGGTGTGGACCGCATCTGGCTGCCGGGTGAACAAAGCCACTTGCGCCGCGAGCGCTACGAGGTGCAGGGCATTCCCATTGCCCCCGGCCTGCTGACCGAGCTGGACGCGCTGGCCCGCGAACTCAACATCACCCCTTTGCTGCAGGAGTCCCCCGCATGATCACGTCCTTCAACCCGGCCACCGACGAGGTGCTGAGCCGGTTCGAGCCGCACCGCGACAGCCAGATCGAGGAGCGCCTGGCCGCCGCCGCCCGTGCCCAGAAAGCCTGGGCGGCGCTGGATGTGCAGGCCCGGCGCCCCTACCTGTTGAAGGTCGCGCAGTTGCTGCGCGCCAACAAGGAGCGCTACGCCCGCACCATCACCCTGGAGATGGGCAAGCCCCTGGCCGAGGCGGTGGGTGAGGTCGAGAAGTGCGCCCTGAATTTCGAGTACTACGCCGAGCAGGGGGCCAGCTTCCTGGCCGACCAGCCCATGCCCAGCGCCGCCAGCGACAGCCGCCTGGTCTACGACCCGCTGGGCCTGGTGCTGGCCGTGATGCCCTGGAACTACCCGTTCTGGCAGGTCATGCGCGCCGCCGCCCCCATCCTGGTGTCGGGCAACGCCATCGTGCTCAAGCATGCGAGCAACGTGCCGCAATGCGCCTTGGCGATGGAAGCGCTTTTCCGCGAGGCGGACGTGCCCGAGGGCCTGTTCACGGTGCTCTTGGTCGGCGGCGGCGAAGTGGACCGCCTGATCGCCGACGACCGCATCGCGGCCGTCACCTTCACCGGCTCCACGCCGGTGGGGCGGTCCAT
>JAGXRS010000218.1 GCA_018335615.1 Hydrogenophaga sp.
CCCGCGCCCGCGGCCACGCCGTTGACGGCCGCGATCACCGGCATGCGCAGCGACTGGATGCGCCGCGCCGTGGGGTTGAAAGCCTGGTCGATCACCGGGCCGGGGTCGGCACGTTGCACCAGGTCGGGGCCGGGCTCGAAATCGAACTCGGCCAGGTCGGCCCCGGCGCAGAAACCGCGCCCGGCGCCGGTGAGCACCAGCGCGCGGATGGCCGGGTTGGCCTCTGCACGGTCCAGCGCGGCCCACAGATCGCGGTGCATCTGGCGGGTGAAGCTGTTGAGCGCCTCGGGTCGGTTGAGGGTGAGCAAGGCAACGGCGCCGCGCTCTTCATAGAGCACGGTGGTGCCGGCGGTGGGGGTGTTCATGGGCATTTGTCTCCTCGGGCCAGCATCAGGCGGCCCCGGTCATGGGTGTTCACTCGACAATTTACCATTAACCGACCGAGCAGTCGGCTAATGTTTTCCCTTGGTTGACGCAGCACACCGGCACATCAGGTGCGGCTATAGTTGACGCGCACGTCAACTCCAGCCCCTATCGAAGGACACCCATGAGCGAGACCTCCACCCCCGAACTGATCCAGGTGAGCACGCAAGGCCGCGTCGGCATCGTGACGCTGAACCGCCCCAAGCAGCTCAACGCGTTGAACGACCAGTTGATGGACGAACTCGGTGCCGCGCTCAAGGCCTTCGATGCCGACGACAACATCGGCTGCATCGTGATCACGGGCAGTGAAAAAGCCTTTGCCGCTGGCGCCGACATTTCGGCCATGGCCAAGTACAACTTCCACGAGGTCTACAAAGGCGACTACATCACCCGCAACTGGGAAACCATCCGTTCGATCCGCAAGCCGGTGATCGCGGCGGTCGCCGGTTTTGCGCTGGGCGGCGGCTGCGAGCTGGCCATGATGTGCGATTTCATCATTGCCGCCGACAACGCCAAGTTCGGGCAACCCGAGATCAAGATCGGCATCATCCCCGGCGCCGGCGGCACGCAGCGCCTGCCACGCGCCGTGGGCAAGGCCAAGGCGATGGACATGGTGCTCACCGGCCGCATGATGGACGCCACCGAGGCCGAACGCGCCGGGCTGGTGAGCCGCGTGGTGCCACTGAACCAGCTGATGGACGAAACCCAGGGCGCCGCGCTCATGATCTGCGAGTACTCGCTGCTCAGCGTGATGGCCGCCAAGGAAAGCGTCAACCGCGCGTTCGAGGGCAGCCTGTCCGACGGCGTGATGTTCGAGCGCCGCCTGTTCCACGCGCTGTTCGCCACCGCAGACCAGAAGGAAGGCATGGACGCCTTTCTCAACAAACGCAAGGCCAGCTTCTCGCACAGCTGAACTTTTTCACGGCGGTTTTTGAACGCGGCCTGAGACCCGCTGAAAATCTCGCTATAATCCTGCCTGCTTCGGCGATATAGCTCAGTTGGTTAGAGCGCAGCATTCATAATGCTGATGTCGGTGGTTCAAGTCCACCTATCGCCACCAGATTTGAAAGCGGGTTCCGGCAACGGAATCCGCTTTTTTTTCGCCGATTCTTTGCCGGCTTCTTCGCGGTAGTTAGCGCCATGGCCATCAAATCCACCATCTTCAAGGCGAACCTGCAGATTGCAGACATCGACCACGGCTACTACGCCGACCACGCGCTGACGCTGGCCCGCCACCCGAGCGAGAACGACGAACGCATGATGGTGCGGCTGGTGGCGCTGGCGCTGCACGCGCACGAGTTGCAGGACACCTGCCGCGGCGACGGCACGCTGGCCTTTGGCGCCGGCCTGTCCGACCCGGACGACCCGGACGTGTCGCTGACCGACTACACCGGGCGCAAGCGCCTGTGGATCGAAGTGGGCCAGCCGGAAGACAAGCCGCTGGCCAAGGCCTGCAGCAAGGCCGACGCGGTGGTGCTCTACGCTTTTGGCTCCGCCGCCGACGTGTGGTGGCGCGGCATCGCGACCAAGCTCACGCGCCTGGACCGCCTGCAGGTGTGGCGCCTGCCCACCGAGGTGGCGCCCGCGCTGGCCGCCATGGCCGAGCGCAGCATGCAGCTGCAGGCCACCGTGCAGGAAGGCGCGCTCACGCTCTCCAGCACGCAGGGCAGCGTGCACATCGAACCGATTCGCTGGCGCTGAACCGCGGGTGCTGTGCCACTGGTGCTGTGACGCTGACCGGCGCGGCTGACACGGCGTCTGACCACGCGACCGGCACCGGACCGATCAGCCGTGGTGTCCCGCGTGCCAGCCCTGCACGCCCAGCAGGCCCTCGGCCAGCGCCTGCGGCACAGCCTCCAGGGGCGTGGCCATGGTGTCGTTCCAGCGGTTGAGAAAGGCGAACATCGCCACCACCCCGAGAATTTCGACGATCTGGTCGTCGCTCCAGTGCTGCTGCAGTTCGGCGAACTGCGCGTCGGTCACCGCGTTGGGCTGAGCCGCGGCGGCCAGCGCAAAGTCCAGCGCCAGGCGCTCGCGCTCGCTGTAGTGCGGGCTGCTGCCGTAGGCCCAGATGTCGGCCAGCTTGTCGTCCCTGACCCCGAAGTTCTTGGCGCCCAGCAGGGTATGGGCCTGGCAGTAGCGACAGCCCGCCGCCTGGCTCACCACATGGCCGACGAGGCGGCGAAAACCCAGGTCCACCTCGCCGGCGGGGTCCATCACGGCCGCATTGAGCTGGGCAAAGGCCTGCACCAGGCGCGGCTTGCGCTGCATGGTCAGCACGCTGTTGGGGGTGAAGCCGAGCGTGCCCAGGAAAAAATCGAAATGGGCCTTGAGTTCGGGTGTGGTCTCGGGCGGCAAGGGTTGCAGGCGGGCCATGGGGTCTCCGTGTGGTGCGAGCGGCCATTGTGCCGAGGGCGACGCAAGCGCACCCTCATGCCCTCAGACCTGCGCGCCTTCAGATCCACAGGCGGCGGTAGGCGCCGTCGGGGTTGTGGGTGCGGGCCTGGTGCTCGACGTCGAAACGTCGCCCGCCGCGCGGATCGGTCCCGCGCCCCGCGATGTAGAGCCAGTTGCCCTGGTTGCTGTACACATCAAAGTCGACCAGCTGGGACTCGAACCAGGCCGCGCCGGCCCGCCAGTCGCCGCCCAGGTCGTGGATGAGGTAGCTGGCGACCACCTGGCGCATGCGGTTCGACAAATAGCCGGTGGCCGCCAGTTCGCGCATGCCAGCGTCCACGAAAGCTTGCCCGGTGCGACCCGCGCACCAGCGCTCGAACCCCACCGCGTTGTGCCGCACCTCGCGGTGCTCTGGCCTGGCCGACAAGCCGCGCGTCCGGTAGAGCGCCCGGCCGTGGCGCCAGTGCATGCAGCGGAAGTGGTCGCGCCAGAGCAGCTCGAACCACAGCCAGTGGCTGCCGTCGCTGGCGCCCTGCTCGGCTTCAAATGCCCGCAGCGCTTGCAGCGCCATGCGCGGCGAGAGCGCGCCGGTGGCCAGCCAGGGCGACCATTTGCTGGAGTAGTCCAGCCCCATCAAGCCGTTGCGCGTGGCCTTGTAGCGGTGCGGCAAGCCACGGGCGAGGTAGCGCTGCAGATGCGCCAGGGCCGCGGTTTCGCCGCCTCGGCCGTGCGGCTCGGTGTAGGGAAAGGCACTGCGCGGGTCTGACGCCACAGAGGCGGCGGCATCGACCGGGGCGTCGGGCGATGGCATCCAGACGGGCCAGGGCGGCAGCGCATCGGGCGCTTCCAGCGTCGGGCGCACGCGCACGCCGGAGCGCTCCAGCCCTTGGCGAAAGGCCGTGAACACCTCGGGCACGGCCTCGGGCGCCCAGGGCAGGTCGTCGGGGTGCAGCAGGCTGGACTGCCAGACCGTGTGCACCGTGAGCCCGCCCGCGCGCAAGGCTGCCACGGCCGCCTGCTCTTCGGGCGCCTCGATGGCTTCGCACACGAGCGTGTCGGCACCCGTGGCGCGGGCCAACGCCAGCAAGGCCGCGACCGGGTCGCCGGTGGCCTCAACCAGACCGCTCCCCCGGGCCACCAGCGCGCGGCCCACATCGTTCAGCGTGTCGCGCAGAAAGGCACGCCGGTGCAACCCCACCCGCTCGAAGCCCCAAGGCGCCACCCGCTCACCCGGCGGCGGGTGCACCACCACCGGCAGCAAGGCCGCGCCGCGCGCCCGCGCGATCTCGGTGGCGCGGTGCAGCGCCGGCTGGTCGTGCAGGCGCAGGTCCTGGCGGAACCAGAACAGCACCATGGGTGCGTGCATCAAAGTGGGCATGTTGTTTCAGGACAGCGAGAACGGGGCCGTGTCGTCGGCACGCTGAGAACGCCGTCGGGCCGGGCCTCGGGGCCCTTGCGCAAGCCGTGCGCTGCACGAGGGCGTCGCGGGCAGCGCGAGCGGTGGACGGGTCGCGCACCTGCTCGACGGGGTTGCGACGCGCGTGGGGTTGATGCCAGCGGTGCCGCTCTGCATCGGCCGCTGGCGCCCGTGGATGCCGGGCTCGTGGTCGGGAAACTGGCGCGCCAGCCACCGCGCAACCGGGGCCCAGTGCCGCCACAGCGGGTAGGCAGCGACCGACACCAGCAGGACGCGCAGGCGCAAATTGAGCCAGCCGGTGTCGCGCAGCATGGCCACGCAGTCGTCCACCACGGGCCCGCCGGCGCGGCCCTGCACCCGCGACTCGACATGGGCCGGGTTGAAATTGTTTTCACGCAGACCCAGGGTGCCCAGCCAGGGTCAGCCGCCGGTGGGGCCGTGCTCGACCCAGATCAGTTCCCCGGTGTCCACGCCCAGCGAAGCCGCTTTCTGCACCAGGCGCTCGCGCACATCGGCGGGCAACTGGGGTTCGCGCGCCAGGATCCACAGGTAATCGGTGTCCGGCCCCATGACCATGGCCCAGCGGTACTGCTCGTCCAGCGCCACGACGTGGTAGCCACCGTAGAAGGGGCCGAAGAACGAGACCTTCAGTGACGCGGTGCTGGGGTCGCCCGTGAACACGGCACGGCCTTCGGCTTCGCTCCACTGGCCTTTGGCGGCGTCATAGCCGCGGTTGATCACGCGCACACTGCCGTCGGGTTGCAGGGCGTACTGCGCGGTCACGCGGCTCAGGCCGCGCTCGAAGCGGTGGTCCAGGCGCGCGATCTCGAACCACTCGCCCATGTAGCGCTGGGCGTCAAAAGGACTCACCACGGCCACGCCCTTGGGTGGCGCGGTCGAACAGCCGGTCAGGCCGAGCAGCAGCGCGGCCACCAGGGCCGCCAGCCAGAACGAAGGCCGCCCGAGACGCAGCGCTCGGTTGAAAGACAAAGGGGCGGTGGACATGGTGAGCTCCCGTTCAATCGTGCAATAAAAGGCCGGGTAAAAGCCGGATGGCGCGCTGTCCAAGACAAACACAGGGCGAGCGTACACGGCGGCTCGCGCCGCGGCGTAAGCACTTGCAAAAAGCCCCAAGACCCCGCTGCGTGAGACAATGCCCGCCGTCGCGGCAGCCCGTCTGCCCGGCCCATTCCCGTCCTCAACAGCCTCTGGATGCACACCATGAACCGCTGCACACACGCCCCCGCCGGGGCTTTCTTCGCCGCCGCGCCCGCCCGCCGGGCCGGCCTGCTGCTCGCGCTGGCCCTCGCCGCCAGCCCGCTGGTCCAGGCCGAGGCCCTGCCCCGCGCCTTCCCCGACAACGCCTTGCGCGGCAAGATGACCGTCACCCAGCCGCCCGAGATCGTGCTGAACGGCCAGCCGGCCCGGCTCTCGCCCGGCTCGCGCATCCGCAACGTGAACAACACGCTGGCCCTCTCGGGCACGCTGGTGGGCCAGGCGCTGACCGTGAACTACACACGCGACAGCTACGGGCTGGTGCACGAGGTCTGGATCCTCTCGCCCAACGAGATCGCGCAGAAGCGCCGCACCACCGCCAACTGAACCCGCTGGTTTGCGCCTGCTGCCGCGCACGCACGGCACGATCCGTTTCAACTGCGCAGCGCCGGTGCGCTGCCGCTTGCCCTTTCACGACCTTCACTTCCCGCACGACCATGTCCAAAAAAGTCTTCATCAAAACCTTTGGCTGCCAGATGAACGAGTACGACTCGGACAAGATGGCCGACGTGCTGGGCGCCGCCCAGGGCTACACCCAGACGCAGGACGTGGATGAGGCCGACCTGATCCTGTTCAACACCTGCTCGGTGCGCGAGAAGGCGCAGGAAAAGGTGTTCTCCGACCTCGGCCGCGTGAAGCACCTGAAAGAAAAAGGCGTGCTCATCGGCGTGGGCGGCTGCGTGGCCAGCCAGGAAGGCGCCGAGATCATCAAGCGCGCGCCCTACGTGGACGTGGTGTTCGGCCCGCAGACCCTGCACCGCCTGCCCGAGATGCTGAACCAGCGCGCGCGCCAGGCGCTGCCGCAGGTGGACATCAGCTTCCCCGAAATCGAGAAGTTCGACCACCTGCCGCCCGCGCGCGTGGAGGGTGCCTCGGCCTTCGTGAGCATCATGGAAGGCTGCTCCAAGTACTGCAGCTACTGCGTGGTGCCCTACACGCGCGGCGAAGAGGTGAGCCGCCCGTTCGACGACGTGCTGGTGGAAGTGGCCGGGCTGGCCGACCAGGGTGTGCGCGAGGTGACGCTGCTGGGCCAGAACGTGAACGCCTACCGCGGCCAGATGGGCGACACCGCCGAAATCGCCGACTTCGCGCTGCTGCTCGAATACGTGGCCGACATCCCGGGCATCGAGCGCATCCGCTACACCACCAGCCACCCCAACGAGTTCACGCCGCGCCTGATCGAGGCCTA
>JAGXRS010000219.1 GCA_018335615.1 Hydrogenophaga sp.
CAGCAGGCCGGCCACCAGCGCGCACGACACCACACCCAGCAGGCGCTGGGCCGCGCTGCGCGGGGGCGCCGGCGGGGGCAGGTGGGTGCGGGTATGCGGGCGCTTGGCGTGCGGCGTTATCGACAGCAGATCGGGATTCACGAGGTCGGCATTCATGCATCCAATGCTATGCAGCCTCAGAACGGCATAACGCTCAAAAAGAACCGTCCCAACCAGCCAATTGAGAGCGCTTCGCCCTGCGCACCGCGGCCACGCGATTCGATGCGGGCGTTGGCCACCTGGGTGGAGGGCACCACATTGCCAGGCTGGATCTGCCGTGGGTCCACCGTGCCGGAGAAGCGCAGGACGTCCACATTCTGGTTCACGCCGATCTGTTTCTCACCGGCCAGCACCAGGTGGCCGTTGGGCAGCACCTCCACCACCGTGGCGGTGATGGAGCCTTCGAACTTGTTGGCGCTCTCGGTGCCGCCCTTGCCCTGAAAGTTGTTGGACGAATCCGCCCCGACCTTGAACCTGTCCAGCAGCGGCGCCGTGAGCAGGGGGAACGCCGCCACCCCACCGGAGACCCCGGCCGAGCGGTCGATCGACGCCGACGACCGCTGGCTGGCGCTGATGCGCTCGACGATCTCCACCCGGACCGTGTCGCCCGGCCATCGGGCCCGCACGTCCTCGAACGCCGGCCGGTAACTGGCGGCCTGGAACAGGCTGCCCGTGGGCACCGCCACCGCAGCCGGCGCCGCCACCTGGCGCACCGGCACCGGCACCGCCGGTGCCAGGTCCACCTGCGGCGTCTTCCTCAGCGTCTCGCAACCCGTGACCGACACGGCCAAGGCCAACAGGAGAAACAGGCGGGACATGGGGGTTTTCATATCAAGCTCTCAATCAACCGACCGACCGATACAACGGTCAAGCAAAAAGGCATAAAAAGCCAGCAACCAAACAAACTGAAGCGCAGCAACCGGGCCGGCGGAGATGGCCGACACCCGCGACCCCCTGACCGGAGAAAGTGCCCCAAACCCAGAACGCCGCGGACCCGGCTTTGCCGGGCCGCAGGCGTTACCCCCTTGGGGTGACGCGCGCAGCGCGGCCCGGGGGGAATCACAACTGCGCCAGGCGCTGCAGCATCTGGTCCGAGGTCTGGATCGCCTTGGAATTCATCTCGTAGGCGCGCTGCGTCTGGATCATGGTCACCAGCTCCTGCACCACGTTCACGTTCGAGGTTTCCACGAAGCCCTGCATCACGGTGCCCATGCCGGCCGCGCCGGGTGCGCCGTTGATGGGGTTGCCCGACGCCAGGCTCTCGCTGTAGAGGTTCTGCCCGCGCGGCTCCAGACCGGCCGGGTTGATGAAGTTGGCCAGCTCGATGTTGCCCACCACTGCCGGGTTGGGGTTGCCCGGCAGCTTGGCCGACACCACGCCGTCGTTCGACACGGTGATGCTCTGCGCCTCGGGCGGGATGGTGATGCCGCCGGCCAGCGGGTAGCCGCTGGCCGTGACCATGCGGCCCTGCGCGTCGAGCTGCAGGCTGCCGTCGCGCGTGTAGCCAATGGTGCCATCGGGCATCTCCACCTGCAGGAAGCCGTTGCCGTTGATGGCCAGGTCGAGGTTGTTGCCCGACTGCTGCAGGCTGCCCTGTGCAAACGAGCGGGAAGTCGCCACGGTGCGCACGCCCAGGCCCAGCTGCAGGCCGGTGGGCAGCTCGCTTTGCTCGGCGGTGTTGGCGCCCACCTGGCGCAGGTTCTGGTACATCAGGTCTTCGAACACCGCGTTGGCGCGCTTGAAACCGTTGGTGGAGGTGTTGGCCAGGTTGTTGGCGATCACGTCCAGCTGGGTCTGCTGGGCCTGCATGCCGGTCTTGGAAATGTGCAGGGAATTGATCATGGGGTGCTCCGGGTAGGGGGTGGTTCGGCTGCTGATTCAGCGGGGGTTTCAGCCGTTCAAGCTCAGCAGCTGGCCGGCCGATTTGTCGTTGGCTTCGCCGTTCTGCAGCATGCGCATCTGCACCTCGAACTGGCGCGCCACGGCGATCATGCCCACCATGGCCTCGATGGGGTTCACGTTGCTGCCTTCCAGCGCGCCGCTCTGCAGCCGCGCCGTGGCGTCGGCCGGCAAGGGTTCGTCCTGGGGACCGCGGAACAGGCCGTCGGCACCGCGCTGCAGGCGGTTGTCCGCATCGGGTGTGACCAGCTTGAGCCGGCCCACGGCCTGCTGCGGCTGACCCGGCACGCGCGCGCTCACCGTGCCGTCTTCGCCCACGTCCACCTGCGCGCCGGGTGGCAGCACCAGCGGACCACCGTCGCCCAGCATGGGCAGGCCCTGGGCGTTCACCAGCGTGCCGTCGGTGCTCACCTCCAGCGCACCGGCGCGGGTGTAGGCCTCGGTGCCGTCCAGCCCCTGCACCGCGAAGTAGGCGTTGCCGCGCGCGGCCACGTCCAGGTTGCGGCCGGTGTTCGTCACCGGGCCCGGCGCGTCCAGGTGGCCGGCCGTGGCTTCCAGCGCGAACACCCGCGAACTGGTGCCGTCGCCCCGAACCGGCACCGCGCGGAAGGTGGACAGCTCGGCCCGGAAACCCGGCGTGGCCGCGTTGGCCAGGTTGTTCGACAGCAGCTGCTGCCGGTGCTGCGCCGCGTTCGCGCCGGTCATGGCGGTGTAGATCATGCGGTCCATGGGGGACTCCGGAAAGGGTGTGGCGAGGCGTGAAGGCCCGCACCGCTGCGCGCGCAGGGCCTTCGCCCAGGGGCACCGCGGAACCGGCTGTGCCGGGCCGCCAGTGCCGCCGTCGCGCGCAGCGCGGCGGGGGTCATCTCATGTTCAGCAGCGTGCTCAGGACCTGGTCCTGCGTCTTGATGGTCTGCGCGTTGGCCTGGTAGGCGCGCTGGGCCGTCATCATGTTGACCAGCTCTCCGGTGAGGTCGACGTTGGAGTCTTCCAGCGCACCGGCGCGCAGGCTGCCGAAGCGGCCGACGCCGGGCTCGCCGCGCTGCGGCTCACCCGAGGCGAAGGTGGCGGCCCAGTTGCCGCCGCCGGTGGGCGCCATGCCCTGCGTGTTGCGGAAGTTCACCAGCGCCACCTGGCCGGCGGCGCGCATCTGGCCGTTGGTGTAGCGGGCCGTGACGATGCCGTTTTCTTCGATCTTCAGGCTGGTGAGTTCGCCCGGGCGGTAGCCGTCCTGCGTGATGTTCGACACCGCGAAACTGGTGCCGAACTGGGTGGCTTTGCTGTAGTCGAGCGTGGCGCTGAAGGTCGCGTTCGGGTTGTTGGGCGAGGTCAGCATGATGGGCGGCATCACCGAAGCGGGCTGCAGCACATTGCCGTCGGCATCGAGAACAGGAACCGTTCGAAGCGTACCGTCTTGCTCGAAGCGCAGCACCGTTGCCGGGTCCGACGGCGCGAACGCGCCGCCGTTGATGCTGCGTTGCACCGTCCACTCGTTGACACCGGTTTTCTGGAAGGCCAGACCCACGGGAATTTCCATGCCCTGGGCGTCGTACGCCATGACCGAGGTGCCGTAGGTGCTCAGCGGCGTGGGCGGCGTGGCGCTGGCGGCGGGCACCGCGCGGGCGTCCAGGTTGAACTCGGCGGTGATGGCGCCCGTGGGCCGTGCGGGAATGGGGCCGCCGGTGGGCAGGCTCAGGCCCACGGTCTCGAAGCTCAGGCGGGTGCCGGCGGCGTCGGTGGGGTAGCCCATGAGCTGGCCGCCCTGGTTGGTGACGATGTTGCCGCTGCGGTCGAGCTTGAACTGCCCGTCGCGCGAGTAGGCCAGCGAGCCGTTGGGCATGGCCAGCTCGAAGAAGCCGTTGCCGTTGATGGCCACGTCGAGGTCGTTGCCGGTCACGGTGATGTTGCCCTGGGTGAACGACTGCGACACCGTGGCCGTGGTCACCCCGATGCCGGTGCTGACGCCCGAGGCGGCGTTGACCGAGCTGGCATAGAGGGCCGCGAACTCGGCGCGCGAGGTCTTCATGCCCACGGTGTTGGCGTTGGCGATGTTGTGGCCGATCACGTCGAGGTTGCGGCTCGCGCTGTTGAGGCCGGAGAGTCCTTGCTGGAAAGCCATGGTGGTGTCCTGGTGGGTCCGTGGGGGAATGGGAGGAAAAACGGGGAAGACGAAACGCTGAAAGACGGGCGGGCGTTCAGATGAAAGAGACGACCTGGTCGTAGCCCAGCGAACGGCCGTCCTGCAGCTGCAAGGTCATGGCGCCCTGGCTCATGCCCGAGCCGGTGACGGTGAAGCGGCTGAAGGTGCTGGCCGCGACCGGCTGGCCGTCGTTGCTGGCCCGCACGCGAAAGCCCGAAACCTGGGTGGGGTCGGTGCCCGAGCCGTCCCAGTTGAAGGAGTGCTGCCCGGCGGTGAGCGGGCCGAATTGCAGGGTGTCGATGACCTGGCCACCCTTGCCCAGCACCTCCACGCTCACCTGGCTGGCGCCCTGCTCCAGCCGCATGGCGCCTTTGCCCAGGGTGCCGTCAAAGCCGAGCTGCGTGCCGCTGACCAGCGCCTCGCGGCCGACCAGCGACGTGCCCTGCAGGGCCTGCATGCTGCCGAACTGCGCCGCCATGCCCTTGAGCGTGGCGTTGAGCTCCTGGATGCCGCTGACCGTGTTGATCTGCGCCATCTGCGTGGTCATCTGCGCGTTGTCCATCGGGTTCAGCGGGTCCTGGTTGTTGAGCTGCGCCACCAGCAGCTTGAGGAAGCGGTCTTGCGAGGCCGCCGGGTCGGTCGCGTTGTTCCCCCCGCTGCCCGTGGTGCTGCCCACCGCCTGGCCGAGGTTGCGCGTGTCAATGGCTTGCGTGAACATGGGTCATGGGCCTTTCGTTTCTTCACTGCCCCATCTGGAGCGTCTTGAGCAGCAGGGTCTTGGCCGTGTTCATGACCTCGACGTTGTTCTGGTACGAACGCGAGGCCGAGATCATGTTGACCATCTCCTCGACCGGGTTCACGTTGGAATGCGTCACATAGCCGTCTTCACCCGCGCTGGGATGGTGCGGCGCGTGCACCCGCCGCCCCGGCTCCTCGCTCTCGCGGATGTCCTGCACCTTCACGCCGGCATGGCCCGGCCCGCCCATGGGCACGGTCTGGAACAGGATGTGCCGCGCCTTGTAGGCCTGCCCATCCGGCCCCGCCACCGCGTCCGCATTGGCCAGGTTCGACGCCACCACGTTGAGCCGCTGCGACTGCGCACTCACCGCACTGCCCGACACACCAAAAATCGAAAACATGGACATATCAATTCCTTAAAAGCAGCACGCAGTCGGCGCGCAATGCCCGCAACCCAGAACACCGTGGAACGGGCTCTGCCAGGCCGCAGGTGTTGCGCCCTTGAGGGGGCTGAGGGCCGCGGCTCCGAGCCTGCCTGCGCCGGCTCGGACAGACCCGAAGAGCAGCGGCCTCTGGCGGCTGCCCGTGCGCGACGCGCGGCGGGGGTGGGCCATCTCGGCGGCGGGGGGAACCATCTACTGCCCCTGGATCGCGCTGAGCATGGTCTTCACATGCCCGTTGATGAAACGCAGCGTGGACTCGTAGCGGATCGTGTTGTCCACGAAGTTGGCGCGCTCGCGGTCCAGGTCCACCGAGTTGCCGTCCTGGCTGGGCTGGGTCTGCACGGCATAGGCCATGTCGGGCTGGCCGTTGCCTTTGCTGCCCAGGCGCAGGTGGCGGGCGTCCGTCGTGGCCGCCACCGCGCCGCCGCTGCTCATGCCCGTGGCGCCCTTGAGCGCCTTGGCGAAATCAAAGTCGCGCGCCACATAGCCGGGCGTGTCGGCGTTGGCGATGTTGCTGGCCAGCACCTGCTGGCGCTGCGAGCGCAACAGCAGCGCGTTGGACTGGAAGTCCAGCCGTGCGGTCATCTGTTCGATCATGGACACCTCTGCGCAAGCGCGGTAAATGGGGGCAAAAGCACGCTGCTTTCACCGGCATGGGCAAGTATGAAAAAACTTGAGGCCTCGCAATGGCCGGAACAAGCGCCGCTTTCTCGGGCATTTCCCTGCTTTCATCCGCGCCCAGCGGCCTAGAGTGCACAGCAGTGCCAACGAGGTCGTCCACCGGCTTCGACCGCCCGTCATTCGGCCGGCACCCACCCTTCGTTCGCCCTCTTTGCCCGCTCGCCACCGGGAGCCGTCCATGACCCCTCACCACCCCCTGTTCCGCCGCCTTCCCTTGCCCCTGCGCGCGCGCAGCCTGTCCGCCGCGGTCGGCGTGGCCGTGGCGCTCGTGCTGGGCACGCTGGCGCGCGCCCAGTCGCCCGCGCCCGCAGGCGCACCGGTGCCCGACAGCAGCGCGCTGACCGAGGTGGCCCGCGCCTTCGTGGAACCCTCGCTGGCCGCGGCGCTGGCGCAGGCCGGTGCCGGCGCCCTGCGGCCCGAGGTGGTCATGGGCACGTTGGACAACCGGCTGCGCCTGGCGCCCTGCGCCCGCGTGGAGGCCCACCTGCCGCCCGGCACGAAGCTGTGGGGACGCAGCCGCATCGGCCTGCGCTGCGTGGAAGGCCCCACGCGCTGGAACGTGTTCCTGCCCGTCACGGTGAAAGCCTGGGGACCTGCCTGGGTGCTCCAGCGGGCCGTGCCCGCGGGCACGGCGCTGGCCCAGGAAGACGCCGAGCTGGCCGAAGTGGACTGGGCCGAGCACGCCGCCCATGTGCTGGCGGCACCGGCGCTGTGGGTCGGCCAGCAGGCCGCCTACACCCTGGTGGCCGGGCAGGCGCTG
>JAGXRS010000220.1 GCA_018335615.1 Hydrogenophaga sp.
TCTGCACCGCCACGTCGATACTGTCCTGCGCGTCCAGCCACTCGATGTCGGCGTGCGGCACCATGATGGAGGTGAGTTGCCGGTCGTCGAGCTGGAACACGTTGCGCACCATCTGGTGCTCGTGCTGTTCGATGATGCCCGCGTCCACGCCCTGCTCCAGGTGCGCCTGTATCTCGGCCTCGGTCACGTCCTTGGGCACCTCGCCCGAGATGCGCAGCAGCTTCAACACCAGGTTGGTCGAAATTTCCAGCAGCGCCACGAAAGGGCGGGCGGCCGTGGCCAGCAGGAGCACGGGCCTGGCCATGAACCGGGCAATCGACTCGGGCGCGGTCTGCCCGATGCGCTTGGACACCAGCTCACCAAACACGATGGTGATGTAGGTGACGCTGACCACCACCACGGCGGTGCTCAGGCCGCTGGCCAAGGCGGCGCCCAATCCCCAGCGCTCGAACACCGCGCTCAGTCCGGAGCCGAAAGCACCCTCACCCACGATGCCATTGAGCAGCGCGATGGTGGTGTTGCCCATCTGGATGGTGGAGAAGAACTGCGTGGGGTTGTCCTGCAGCCGCTTCACGGCCAGGGCGCCCTTGTCGCCGGCCTCCGCCAGAGCCTCGATGCGGATGCGCCGGCTGGACACGACCGCAATCTCCGTCATGGAAAACACCCCGCTGAGGAAGGTGAGGAAGAGGATGAGAACGATATCCATAATCGGAGGATGGCACTTTATATGATTGGCGACGTGCAGGGCTGTGACGAAGCCCTGGGCCGCCTGCTCGACGTGATCGATTTCTCACCCAGCCGGGACACCGTGTACCTGCTGGGCGACCTGGTCAACCGCGGGCCGCAGTCGCTGGCGGTGCTGCGCCGCCTGATGGCGCTGGAGGCCAGCGCCGTCTGCCTGCTCGGCAACCACGACCTGCACCTGCTGGCCACGGCACAGGGTGTGCGCAAGCCGCACCGCAGCGACACGCTGGGCGACATCCTGCAGGCGCCCGACCGCGCGGCCCTGCTCGACTGGGTGCGCACCCGGCCCATGGCGGTGTTCGAACACGGCTGGCTCATGGTGCACGCCGGCGTGCTGCCGCAGTGGGATGTGGCGCAGACGCTGGCCTTGGCGGGTGAACTGCAAGCCGCTTTGCGCGGGCCCGACTGGGTGGATTTCCTGCACGGCATGTACGGCAACCAGCCCGATTTCTGGAGCGACAGCCTGCGCGGCACCGAGCGCCTGCGCGTGGTGGTGAACGCGCTGACGCGCCTGCGCTTCTGCTCGGCGCAGGGCGTGATGGAGTTCGACACCAAGGACGGCGCGGACGACGCCCCGCCGGGTTTTCTGCCGTGGTTCGATGTGCCGGGACGGCGCACCGACGGTGTGCCGGTGGCCTTTGGGCACTGGTCCACGCTGGGCCAGGTGCATCGCGACGGGGTGCTGCCGCTGGACACCGGTTGTGTCTGGGGGGGTTGCCTCACCGCCGCGCGCATGGGCGCCAGCCCGGGCACCGTGGAACGCCTGTCGGTGCCTTGTGCGCAGGCTCGCAAGCCGGGCAAGGGATGACAGCTGGGTCGCCGCGGGCCCGCTTCAATGGCCGGCGCGACCGTCGATGCAAGGGCCGGGGCATGGACCACCGCCCGCGAAAAGGCCGGGAACGACCCGGCCAGCCTCAGAAGGGATGAGCGCCTCGCAGCGGCGGCTCAGCCCTCCTCCACGGAGGATGGTGCCGGCGCGCTCTTGAAGAGGGCAGGCACCTTTTTTCGGCTCTTGATGTTGGGCGACAAGCCGCGCACCGGCGCGGGCTTGTCCGACTCCCAGGCCGGCTGCGCGTCGGCGTTTGCGCTCGGCTCGTAGGGCTGGTTGAACAGCGGATCGGCCGGCGCGCGCGGGGAACGGCCAGGACCACGGGGGCCGCTGCTGTCGCCGCGACCCACCGACGAACGGCCGCTGGGGCGACCTTCGTAGCGGTTCTCGCGCGGCACGCGGGCCTCGCTGCGATCGCCGCCGTTCTCGGGCTGCTGCCAGGCGCGCTGCCCATCGTTGAAACGGCCGGCCGGGCGTTTGTCGGCTTCGAGCTCCAGGGCTTCGAGTTCCAGCTTCTTGCCCAGCAGCTTTTCCAGGTCGCCCATCAGGCGCGCGTCGCGCGAGCTGACGAAGGACACCGCCAGACCCGACGCCCCGGCGCGGCCGGTGCGGCCGATGCGGTGCACGTAGTCTTCGGCGTTGAACGGGATGTCGAAGTTGAAGACCGCCGGCACGTCCTTGATGTCCAGCCCGCGGGCGGCCACGTCGGTACACACCAGCAGATCGACCGCACCGCTCTTGAAGGCTTCCAGCGCCTTCAGGCGCTCGTCCTGGCTCTTGTCGCCGTGCAGGGCCGTGGTGTTCAGGCCTTCGCGCTCCAGCGAGCGCGCCAGCCGGGCACAGCCGAGCTTGCTGTTGACGAACACGAACGCCTGCTTGATGCCGCGCTCGTTCAGGATCTTCTTGAGCACACCGCGCTTGTCGTCGTCGTCCACCTGGTAGAAGTGCTGCTCGACGGTGGACGCGGTGGCATTGGAGCGCGCCACCTCGATCGTCACCGGGTCCTGCAGGTAGCTGTTGGCCAGGCGCTTGATCTCGGGCGAGAACGTGGCCGAGAACAGCAGCGTGGTGCGCTGCTTGGGCAGGTGGCTCAGGATGCGCTGCAGGTCGGGCAGGAAGCCGATGTCGAGCATGCGGTCGGCCTCGTCGAGCACCACGTATTCGACCTGGTTGAGCACGCAGTTCTTGGCTTCGATGTGGTCCAGCAGGCGGCCGGGCGTGGCCACCAGCACCTCGACGCCTTTTTTCAGCTCGGCGGTCTGGGGCTTCATGTCCATGCCACCGAACACCACCGTGCTGCGCAGGTTCGTGTACTTGGCGTAGAGCTTGACCTGTTCGGCCACCTGGTCGGCCAGTTCGCGCGTGGGCAGCAGCACCAGGGCGCGCACCGGGTGGCGCGCGGGCGAGGTGGAGGCGTTTTCGTGCTTCATCATGCGCTGCAGCAGCGGCAGCGTGAAGGCCGCGGTCTTGCCGGTGCCTGTCTGGGCAGCGCCCATCACGTCACGGCCCTGCAACACCACCGGAATGGCCTGCGCCTGGATCGGCGTCATGTTCTCGTAGCCCATTTCGGCCACGGCTCGCTCCAGCGAGGGGGAAAGGGAGAGTTGGGAAAAGGATAGAGTCATCGTGTTTCGGTTATCGCCCCTCTCCTGGCAGCGCCAGGCCCCGGCTGGGGGCGGTCATTCCTGGGGCGGCCCGTCGAATGACACGAGAACCCGTTATTGTCTCACTTCGACCCGAAAACGCCCAATCGGGCGCCGCGCGCAGGACGGGCGGCACTCAGAGCGTGCGGGCACTGAAGGTGTCGCAGGCCTGCACCTCACCCCGGTCCAGGCCGACGCGGAACCAGCGCTGGCGCTGCGCACTGGTGCCGTGGGTGAAGCTGTCGGGCACCACCTGGCCCTGGCCTTTGCGCTGCAGGGCGTCGTCACCAATGGCGGCCGCGGCGTTCAGCGCCTCTTCCACATCGCCGGGCTCCAGGATGGCCTGGGTCTTGTGGTTGTGGTGCGCCCAGATACCGGCGAAACAGTCGGCCTGCAGCTCCAGCCGCACGCTCAACGCGTTGTACTCGCGCTGGCTGACGCGCCGGCGCATCTCGTCCATCTTGTCGGTGATGCCCATCAGGTTCTGCACATGGTGGCCCACCTCGTGCGCGATCACGTAGGCCTGAGCAAAGTCCCCGGGTGCGCCGAGCTGGCGCCTGAGCGTGTCGTAGAACGACAGGTCGATGTAGACCTTCTGGTCGCCGGGGCAGTAGAACGGCCCCATGGCGGATTGCCCGGTGCCGCAGGCCGTGGGTGTGGCGCCGCGGAACAGCACCAGCCGGGGCTTCTGGTAAGCGGCTCCGTTCTGCCGGAACAGTTCGCCCCACACGTCTTCCGTGCCGCCGAGCACGGCGGCCACGAAGCGGCCCATGTCGTCGGTGGGCGCGGCCGTGGGGCCGGTGGACTGCTGCGTCTGCGCGGGCGGCGACAGCTCACCCCCGCCCAGGAATCCGAGAATCGTCATGGGGTTGATGCCGAAGACCCACCCCGCCACCAGGGCCACCGCCACCGTGCCCAGCCCCACCCCCTTGCCGACGCTGCCACGCCCGCCTGGCTGCGAGCGCCGGTCTTCCACCTGGTCGGAAGCGCGGTTGTTCTCCCATTTCATGCCCACGCTCCCCGTCGCGAAGCAGCGGGCAGGCGGTGGCAAAGGACAGCGTGTGGCATGGTGACTCCCGGGCCGCTGGGTTGAGGGCCGACCCGAGCATGATCGTCGGGCCAGACGGGCCGTGTGCATCGTGTTGTAACGACGCTGGCGCCACGGTCCGGCAACTGGGGACTGAACCCCCGCACTTCGACCGCTGGATGAGGCGCCAGAACGACAAAAGGCGCTGCCGTGCAGCGCCTCTTGTCAGAAAGCCGGGCGGGAGATCAGGCCACGGCCGGCTTGCAATCGCTCGTGGCACGGCCTTCAAAGTCGGTCCAGCAGCGCCGGGTGAAGTCGTACAGCTTGCATTTGCGGGCGGTTTCGAAGTACCAGCGCCAGGAAAAATGCTGCACGATGATGCGACCGGGCAGCGTGTCTTCGAGCATCTTCTGCGCGCCTTCGAGCTTGTACAGCGGGATGCTCATGTCCACATGGTGGGCGGTGTGCTCCATGATGTGGTGCATCATCGCGCCGATCTTCATGGGGAAGGTCAGGTGCACCGTGGTGGACACGAACGGTGCCGCACGGCCCCAGGTGGCCTTGTCGTCGTGCCACTGCACGGCGGTGTGGGTGTGGTGCACATAGACCACGAAGCCGATCATGGCGTTCCAGAACAGGAAGGGCACCACGAAGCCGTAGGCCAGCGTGGCCCAGACCGACTGCCCGGTGGCGAAGGCGGCCGCGACCAGGGCGCCGATCCACACCACGGCCGTGCCCGCGGCGTACACGCCGTCCCAGAAGAATTCCTTGCGCTGCGTGCCCATGTAGGTCTTGCGCGGGAAGAACATGCGCAGCCACCACATCTCGATGAGGTAGTAGAACGCCGGCCCCCAGCCGCTGCGGTACAGACGCTCCAGCGCCCGGCGGCCGGGCGAGAGGGCGTCGAATTCCTGCTTGGTCATGGGCGCCCAGACGAAGTCGACGCCCTTGAGGTTGGTGTAGCCGTGATGCACCACGTTGTGGCCCACTTCCCACAGGCTGTAGGGCGTGAGCGACACGGTGAAGGCGATGCGGCCCAGCAACCGGTTGAGGCGGCGGTGCGGCGTGTAGCTCTGGTGGCAGGCGTCGTGGCCGATGACGAACAGGCGCCCGATCATGAAACCCGCTGCCATGCCACTGAGCAGCTTGGCCCACCAGGCCTCCAGCAGCACCGTGCCGGCCATCAGCGCGGCGTAAATGACCAGGTCGACGGCGAGCAGAAACACGGCCAGGGCGGTACGGCGCTCGACGATGGGCGCCAGCCAGCCCCGGATCACCTTGCGGTGGGGCAGCGGGACACCGGCGGGGATGGGCTCGGGGTGTTGAAACAGCGGTGGATGTTGAGACATGGTGCAGACGGGATCGGATCCCGAGGGGCACGCACAACGGCGCGGAAAAGGACATGGGCCCGCCGGCGAAGCCAGGCGGAGGACACGGACCGCAAAACCACCGACGGCCGGTGACGCACTTCACGTGAACCCACGATGTTACCGGCAGGCGGCTTGCACCAGGTTGACACAGGTCAAACGGCCGGGGCCATCTGCGCAGACGTGTTCGGCCTCAGGTCTTGGGCAGCGTGACGCCGACCTGCCCCTGGTACTTGCCGCCGCGGTCCTTGTAGCTGACTTCGCAGACGTCGTCCTTGTCGCTCTCGAAGAACAGCACCTGCGCACAGCCCTCGCCCGCGTAAATCTTGGCGGGCAGCGGCGTGGTGTTGCTGAATTCCAGTGTCACGTAGCCTTCCCACTCGGGCTCGAACGGCGTCACGTTGACGATGATGCCGCAGCGCGCGTAGGTGCTCTTGCCCAGGCAGATCGTCAGCACGTTGCGCGGGATGCGGAAGTACTCCATGGTGCGCGCCAACGCGAAGCTGTTGGGCGGGATGACGCAGACATCCTTGTTGATGTCGACGAAGCTGTTTTCGTCGAAGTTCTTCGGGTCCACCACCGTGCTGTGGATGTTGGTGAAGACCTTGAATTCGGGCGCGCAGCGGATGTCGTAGCCGTAGCTGCTGGTGCCGTAGCTCACGATCTTGTTGCCCGCACTGTCCTGGCGGATCTGGCCAGGCTCGAAAGGCTCGATCATGCCGTGCTGCTCGGCCATGCGCCGGATCCATTTGTCGCTCTTGATGCTCATGGTGCGATTGTAGGGATGTCGGGGGACGACCCTGCCACTGACGCGCGCCAGGAAATCTGCCGTGCCGGAATAACCCCTCAGAACTTCCTGAATTTTCAGACATTACTGAAAGTTCAGGACGTCGTCACTACATTAACGCCATGGCACTACAAGACCACCTCCCCCCTCTGAACCGTGAATTCGTGTCCCACTTCGGCGAAATGGGCAGCCGCTGGGGCATCAACCGCACGGTTGGTCAGATCTATGCGCTGCTGTTCATTTCCAGCCGCGCGCTCAACGCCGACGACATCGCCGAGACGCTGGAGTTCTCGCGCTCGAACGTCAGCATGGGTCTGAAGGAATTGCAGGCCTGGCGCCTGGTGCGGCTGCGTCACCAGCCGGGCGACCGGCGCGAGTACTTCGAGGCGCCCGCGGATGTGTGGGAAATCTTCCGTGTGCTGGCCGAGGAACGCCGCCGGCGCGAAGTGGAGCCCACGCTGAGCATGCTGCGCACGGCCTTGCTGGAGTCGCCCACCAACGACGATGAGCGCCACGCCCAGGCCCGCATGCGCGAGATGCACGATCTGATCGACCGGCTCACCACCTGGTTCGACGACGTGCAGAAGCTCGCCCCCGAGACCGCCATGCAGCTCATGGGCATGGGCACCACCGTCACGCGGGTGCTCGAACTCAAGGACCGGCTCACGGGCAAAGGCCCGCGCGCCGCTTCACGCGGCAGCACCCGGCCAGGGGCCAGCCCCGCCGAACCACCAGCACGCGGCGACAAGACCGCGTGAATTTCCCCCAGCACGGAGCATTCCATGGACGCCTTGATCCTGTCGCGCATCCAGTTCGCGGCCAACATCAGCTTTCACATCCTGTTCCCCACCATCACCATCGCGCTGTGCTGGTTCCTGCTGTTTTTCCGCTGGCGACTGGCGCGCACCGGCGACCCGGCCTGGGAAGAAGCCTACTATTTCTGGACCAAGGTGTTCGCGCTGACCTTCGCGCTCGGCGTGGTCTCGGGCATCGTGATGAGCTTCCAGTTCGGCACCAACTGGCCGGGCTTCATGGAAAAGACCGGCAACATCTCGGGCCCCCTGCTCGGCTACGAGGTGCTCACCGCCTTTTTCCTGGAGGCCAGTTTCCTCGGCATCATGCTGTTCGGCCGCGGGCGGGTGTCGACCCGCGTGCACATGGCGGCCACCTTCCTGGTGGCCCTGGGCACCACCCTGTCGGCCTTCTGGATCCTGAGCCTGAACTCCTGGATGCACACCCCGGCGGGCTTCGAGATCGTCGACGGGCAGTTCATCCCGACCGACTGGCTGGCGGTGGTCTTCAACCCCTCCTTCCCCTACCGGTTTGCCCACAAGCTGCTGGCATCGGCACTCACCGTGTCCTTCCTGATCGCGGGTCTGTGCGCCTGGCAGCTGATCAAGGGCACCGCCACGCGCGGCACACACAAGGCCATGCGCAGCGCGCTGGTGGCCGCCGCGCTCGTGATCCCGGTGCAGTTCGTGGCCGGTGACCTGCACGGACTGAACACGCTGGAGCACCAGCCCGCCAAGGTGGCGGCGATGGAAGGCATCTGGACCACCGAGAACGGCGCCGCGCTCACGCTGTTCGGCTGGCCCGACGAGGCCAACGCCACCACGCACTTTGCGGTCAAGATCCCCAAGCTGGCCAGCCTGGTGCTCACGCACGAGCTGGATGGCGAGGTGAAGGGCCTGGATGAATTCGTCGGCGAGCACCCGCCGGTGGCACCGGTGTTCTGGGCATTCCGCGTGATGGTGGGCATGGGCACGCTGATGCTGGCCGTGGCCTGGTTCGCGGCCTGGAAGCTCTGGCGCCGCCGCGGCAGCACCGCCGCAGACCAGGGCAAGGTGGTGTTGCCACGTCCGCTGCTGTACGTGCTGGCGGGCATGACCTTCTCGGGCTGGGTCGCCACGCTGGCGGGCTGGTACGTGACGGAGATCGGCCGTCAGCCCTTCATCGTCTACGGCCTGCTGCGCACCAGCGAGGTGGCCACCCAGCTGCCGCCGTCCATGATCGCGCTGACGCTCACGGCCTACCTGATGGTCTATGGCCTGCTGCTGATGGCCTATGTGGGCGTGCTCAAGTACATGGCCGAGCACCCGGTGCATCACGCACCGCTGCCGGCCTCGCTGCCCGCCCCCGATGGCGCGCTGGGCAAGGCCGGCGCCTGAACGCCGCACAACCCCTTTCAACCGGAGCCACACATGAACATGAGCTGGGCAGAGATGCTGCCGCTGATTTTTCTCGCCGTGATGGGGCTGGCCCTGCTGGCCTACGTGGTGCTGGATGGCTACGACCTGGGCGTGGGACTGCTGCTGCCGCTGGCACAAGAGCCGCAGCAGGACACCATGATCGCCAGCATTGGCCCGTTCTGGGACGCCAACGAGACCTGGCTGGTGCTGGGTGTGGGCGTGCTGCTGGTGGCCTTCCCGATGGCGCACGGCCTGGTGCTGCAGGCGCTTTACCTGCCGGTCGCGGTGATGCTGATCGGGCTCATCCTGCGCGGCGTGGCCTTCGACTTTCGCGTCAAGGCGCCGCTGGCCTACAAGCCATTCTGGAACCACGCCTTCTTTGCCGGCTCGCTGCTGGCCAGCGCCGCACAAGGCTGGATGCTGGGCAGCTACGTGACGGGTTTCGACCCCGGCCTGCTGGGCCTGGCCTTCAGTCTGGGCATTGCGCTGACGCTGCCAGCCGCCTATGTGCTGCTGGGCGCGGGCTGGCTCATCATGAAGGCCGAGGGCGATCTGCAGCTGCGGGCCGTGGCCTGGGCCCGGCGCGCCATGTGGCCCATGGCACTGGCGCTGGTGGGCATCTCGGTAGCCACGCCGCTGGTGAATCCCGCGGTGGTGGAACGCTGGTTCGGCGTGCCCGAGGTGTTCGCGCTCCTGCCGGTGCCGCTGAGCTGTGGGCTGGCCCTGCTGGCCATCCGCTGGGTGGTGACGCACCCGGAGGTGGTGCGCGCGGGCTACGGCTGGGTGGTGTTCGCCGCCACCGTGCTCATCTTCGTGCTGGCGTTCTTCGGGCTGTCGTACAGCATCTTTCCCGACATCGTGATCGGGCGCATGACGGTCTGGGAGGCGGCCATCGGCACGGCCTCGCTGCAGGTGATTTTCTATGGCGTGGCGATCACGCTGCCTGTGATCATCTTGTACACGGTGTTCATGTACCGCGTGTTCTGGGGCAAGGCGCGCGCGCTGAGCTACAGCTAGGCGACGCCCGCTCCAAGGCCACTGCCGGCCTTCAGCCGGCGGCCACCACGGTGCGGTGGACCGCGCGGTCATCGCCGAGCACGATCAGCGCGAACAGCAACTCGTCCAGGGTGCGGGCCTGGGTGGTCTTGCGGGCCAGCAGGGGCGTGGACTGGGGGTCGAGCACAATGAAGTCGGCCTCGCAACCGGGCTGCAGGTTGCCCACCACGCCGTCCAGCCCCAGCGCCTGGGCCGCGCCAGCGGTGTGCTGCCACCACAGCTGGCCGGGCGTGAGGCTCAGGCCGGGCTTGGTCTGGCCTTCGCGGCCCACATAGTAGGCGGCCAGCATGGTGCGAAAAGGCGAGAAGCTGGTGCCGCCGCCCACGTCGCTGGCCAGGCCGTAGCGCATGCCGGCGGCGTCGGCCGCGGCGTAATCGAAGAATCCGCTCCCCAGGAAGAGGTTGCTGGTGGGGCTCACGGCAGCGGCGGCGCCCGTCTGCTGCATCAGGGCGCGGTCTGCGGCGTCGAGGTAGATGCAGTGCGCGTAAATGGCGCGCTCGCGCAGCAAACCAAAGTCGTGGTACACGCCGAGGTAGCTGCGCGCCGTGGGGAACAGCTCGGCCGCCCAGCGCACCTCGTCCCGGTTCTCGGCCACATGCGACTGGATCCACACGTCGCGGTAGCGTGCCGCCAACTCGCCTGCGCCGCGCAGCTGCTCGGGTGTGCTGGTGGGTGCGAAGCGCGGCGTGATGGCATACCCCAGCCGGTCCACGCCGTGCCAGCGCTGGATGAGCGCTTCGGTGTCGACGAGGCTCTGCTCGGTGTCGTCGCGCACGCCGTCGGGGCTGTGGCGGTCCTGCAGCACCTTGCCGGTGATGAAGCGCATGCCGCGCGCCTGGGCCGCCGAGAACATGGCGTTGACCGAGCTGGGGTGCGAGGTGGCAAAGGTCAGCGCGGTGGTCACGCCGTTGCGCAGCAGCTCGTCCAGGAAAAACTCGGCCACCTCGCGGGCGTGCGTCTCGTCGGTGAAACGGGCTTCGTGCGGGAAGGTGTAGTTTTCCAGCCAGGGCAGCAGGCCGGCGGCGGGTGCACCGATCACGTCGGTCTGCGGGTAGTGGATGTGCAGGTCCACAAAGCCGGGCGCGATGAGATGGCCGCGCAGGTCTTCCACGGCCACACCGGCGTAGCGGTCGATCAGCGCCGCATGGCTGCCGGCAGCGCGCACCACGCGCCGGCCCGTGGCGTCGGGGCCGACCACCAGCAGCCCGTCGGCTTCATACAGGGGGCTGTGGTCGTCTGCAAAACGCAGGAGGGCGGCGCGGTAGGCTTTCATGGTGCCGCTAGCTTAGCGCCCCGGGCGCCGTCGGGCATAACGGCGCGCCCATGAACGCCATCGGTTGCGGCGCTGGCGCTCAGGGTGCGAGCTTGGCCAGCACGCCGTCCACCAGCCAGTTCATGCTCAGGATCTCGGCATCGCTGAGCGACTGACCGGCCGCGATGGCCACGCGGCCCTCGTTGCTGAGCACGTCTTTCTTGGCGGCAAACACCTGCAGCCGCCCGGCGGCCATGTCCGCCTGGCGCGCCAGCACCTCCTCGCGCACGGCAGCGGGCACCTTGCGGCCGAAGCCGTCGACGCGGATCATGCCCTCCTTCACGCCGCCCCACACGCTGCCGCTCTGCCAGCTGCCGTCGAGCACGGCCTGCACGCGACGGGTGTAGTAGTCGCCCCAGCGGTGCGTGACGGCGGCCACCTGCGCATCCGGCGCGACCTTGCGCATGTCGGAGTGGTAGGCCACGGCCAGGCGGCCGCGCTCCTGCGCCGCCACCATCACCGCGGTGGAACCGGTGTGGAAAGCCAGCAGCTCGGCGCCCTGGTTCATGAGCGTCATGGCCGCGTCGCGCTCGCGCGGCGGATTGAACCACTCGCCCAGCCACACCACGCGCACCGTGGCGGCCGGGTTCACCGAGCGCATGCCCAGCGTGAAGGCGTTGATGCCCTGGATCACCTCGGGAATCGGGAAGCCCGCCACGTAGCCGGCCTGGGTCGCCATGCGCCCGGCCGCCACGCCGGCCAGGTAGCGGCCTTCGTAGTAACGCGCGTTCGCGGTGGCCACGTTGGCGGCGGTCTTGTAGCCGGTGATGGATTCAAAGCGCACGCCCGGGAACTCTTTCGCCACCTTCAGGGTGGGCTCCATGTAGCCAAAGCTGGGCGTGAAGATGATGCGGTGGCCCTGCTGCGCCAGGTCGCGGATGACACGTTCGGCGTCCGGCCCCTCGGCCACGTTCTCGACAAAGTGCGTCTGCACGCGGGGACCCAGGGCAGCCTGCACCGCCTGCCGGCCTTCCTCGTGCTGGCGTACCCAGCCGGCGTCGGTGAGCGGCGCCACGTAAACGAACGCGGCTTTCAGGGGCGCGCTCGAACCAGGCGTCTGGGCCAGGCTGATGAGCGGGGTGGAGAAGAAAAAGCTGGTGACCGCCAAGGCGCAGGCGCGCCGGGCCACGAGGTTTTTGTACATGGTGTTCCTCGACATGGCTTCCGGTGGATGAAAAAAGCGAGCCGGGGAAGCACCGGCTCGCTTGAGCATGGGATTGTACGGCCCGGCTGGGCCGCGCGCTGGCCGGGCCAAGCGCTCAGCGTACGGCGGTGTTCAGCCGGGCGGGGACGTTGCCCGGTCCAGTGCAGCGAACAGCCGCGCCCTCTCCTCGTCGCCCACGAAACTGGCCTCGAAACTGTTGCGCGCCAGCGTGAGCACCTCGGTGTCAGACAAGTCCAGCGCGCGCACCAGCTGCTCGAAGTTCTCGTTCAGGTAGCCGCCGAAATAGGCCGGGTCGTCCGAATTGACCGTGGCGCAGAGCCCGGCGGCCAGCAGCTGGCGCATGGGGTGGTCGGCCAGCGTGGGCACCACGCAGAGCTTCAGGTTCGACAGCGGGCAGACCGTGAGCGGGATGCGCCGGCGGGCCAGCTCGGCGACCAGCACCGGGTCTTCCAGGCAGCGCACGCCGTGGTCGATGCGCTCGGCCTGCAAAAGCTCCAGCGCCTGCCAGATGTAGTCGGGCGGGCCTTCTTCACCGGCGTGGGCCACGATGCGCAGGCCTAGCTCGCGGCAGCGCGCGAACACGCGCACGAACTTCTCGGGCGGGTGGCCGACCTCGCTCGAATCCAGCCCCACGCCGATGAAGTGCTCGCGGTGGGGCAGCGCGGCCTCCAGCGTGGCCAGCGCGTCTTCCTCGCTGAGGTGGCGTAGGAAACACAGAATCAGCGAGGCGCTGATGCCCAGCTTTTCCCGGGCATCGGCGCAGGCACGCGACAGGCCCTGGATCACGGTGTCCATGGGCACGCCGCGTGCGGTGTGGGTCTGCGGGTCGAAGAACAGCTCGGCGTGCAGCACGTGGTCGGCCTGCGCACGCTCGAAATAGGCCCAGGCCATGTCGTAGAAGTCGGCCTCGTGCAGCAGCACGCTGGCGCCGGCGTAGTAGATGTCCAGGAAGCTCTGCAGGTCGGTGAAGGCGTAGGCGGCGCGCAAGGCCTCCACGCTGGCGTAGGGCAGCGTCACGCCGTTGCGCTGGGCCAGCTCGAAGATGAGTTCGGGCTCCAGCGAGCCTTCGATGTGGATGTGCAGCTCGGCCTTGGGCAGGCGGCGCGCCAGCGCCACGGTGCGTTCGATCTCGGCGGTGTTCATGGCAACTCCTGGGGTGTGGGATGATTGTGAAGGGGTCGTCAGCACACGCCCAGCGTCACACCGAGCCGCAGCAGGTAGCGCCGGTAGGCCGCCGACATGCGGTCGGCCGGGCTGTGCACCTCGACGGCGGGCCCGTCGCGCCCGATGGGCAGGGCCTTCGGCTGCTGGGACTCGACCACCGGGCGGTCCTGGGCGAAAACCGCGTCCTGGAACGCACGCAATTCCTCGTCGTCCGACAGGTCGCCCAGCGTGGCCATCGCAAACCAGGCGGTGCAGGCCTCGGGGCCGTCGGGCCGGATGAACAGGGCAATCGCGTTGCTCACCGGGTCGCCCTCGGCCGCGTCCTTGCGCAAGATGGCGGCGAACGGGTGCGGCACGGTGTAGCGGTAGGCCACCCAGCCACCACCACTGGCGCCCGCATACGCACGCGGCTGCCAGGCCCGGCAATCGTTGGCCTGCAGGCCGTGGGCGCCCTCTTCCACCCGACCCGTCTCCACCTGCGCATGGCTGCGGGCGCCCAGCCAGCCTTCGTGCACAAAGCCGAAATGGCTCAGGTCGAGGAAGTTCTCCACCAACCGGGGCGCGCTGGTCTGCACCTCGTAGGGGCCGCCGATCAGCTGGCGCCACACCGGGTCGCTCCAGGGCTCGAAGGCCGGCGGCTGGGACAACGCGGCCGGCAACTGCGAGAGGTCCGGCCGCTCCAGCCGCACCCACACCAGGCCATGGCGCTCCAGTGCCTCGAACACCGTGGCGCTGTGCGAAGCCGGCGGCTCGAAGGCCGGCGCGGCCGGCACATGCACGCAGCGGCCACAGGCCGCGCCCGTGGGCGCCACCGCCGCGTCGCCGCCGAACTGCCAGCCGTGGTACGGGCACTCCAGCCGAGAGCCGTGTAGGTGGTGCAGGACCCGGCCCAGCGAGAGCTTCGCGCCGCGATGGGGACAGCGGTCGGCCCAGGCATGCACCACCCCCGGCGCTCCGTCGTGCCCCGGCTCACGCCAGAGCACCAGCGACTCCCCCAGCAACGCCACCGCCACCGGCTCGTCGCGCAAGTGCATCGACGCCACCACCGGATGCCAGAGTTCTCGTTCGATCATGTGCTGCCTCCAAAATGAAAACGCCGCTGCCATAGGCAGCGGCGTGTGTGGCCGAAACGACGGGTTCCACCCGTGTGCAGCCCAAGCCTGTCCGGCGCGCGGACGTTGTCCAGAGATGCCGTGGAACCGGCTCCGCCGGGCCACTGGCATCGCCCCCCTCTCCGAGGGGGGTGACGCGCAGCGGCGCGGGGGGAGCATCAGTTCGGCACTTTGCCTTCCACGCCCTTGACGTAGAACTTCACGCCACCCAGGAACGCATCATCGGCCACGGCCCCGTCCGCGAGCACTTCCTTGCCAGCCTGGTCGACCAGCGGGCCCTTCCAGATGGCGTAGCTGCCATCTTTCAGGCCTGCGCGGATTTCGTCCACGCGGGCCTTGGCTTCGGCCGGCACGTCGTCAGCAATGGAGACCATGTCGATGGCGCCTTCCTTGTGGCCCCACCACACGCCGCTGTTGCCCGTCCAGGTGCCGTCCAGTGTGTCCTTGACGGCCTTGATGTAGTACGGCGCCCAGTTGATGATGGCCGAACCCAGGTGGGCCTTGGGGCCATAGGCGGTCATGTCGGAATCCCAGCCGAAGGCGCGCTTGCCCATCTTCTCGGCGGTCTGCAGCACGGCCGACGAGTCGGTGTTCTGGAACAGCACGTCGGCACCACCATTGATCAGCGAGGTGGCGGCTTCGGTTTCCTTCGGTGGGTCGAACCAGCCGTTCACCCAGACCACCTTGGTCTTGATGTTGGGGTTCACCGACTGCGCCCCCATGGTGAAGCTGTTGATGTTGCGGATCACCTCGGGAATTGGGATCGAGGCCACCACGCCCAGCGTGTTGGTCTTGGTCATCGAGCCTGCGATGACGCCCGCCATGTACGCGCCTTCGTAGGTGCGGCTGTCGTAGGTGCGCATGTTGTCGGCCTGCTTGTAGCCGGTGGCGTGCTCGAACTTCACGTCCTTGAAGTCGGCGGCGACCTTGAGCATGGGCTCCATGTAGCCGAAGGTGGTGCCGAACACCAGCTGGTTGCCCTGGCCGGCCAGGTCGCGCAGCACGCGCTCGGCGTCGGCGCTCTCGGGCACGTTCTCGACGAAGCTGGTGACCACGCGGTCGCCGAACTCGGCCTCGATGGCCTTGCGGCCGTTGTCGTGCGCAAACGTCCAGCCGCCGTCACCCACCGGGCCCACGTAGGCAAACGCGATCTTCAGGGGCTCGGCCTTGGGCGCTTCGGCCGCAGCAGGCGCGGCCGCAGGTGCCGCTTCTTCTTTCTTGCCGCAGCCGATCAGGGCGGCGCTGGCCACCGCGGTCAGCGCGGCCAGCTTGATCAGGGAACGTTTGCTCAGGTCAGTCATGAAAACCTCTTGGAGTGAGTCGGAAAACGGGAGACGGGAGACGGAAGACGGAAGACGGAAGACGGAAGACGGAAGACGGAAAAGAAAACTTACAAACGGAAATTATGCGCCGGGATAAAAGGGTTTCCCAATCGAGCTGGGCATGTTGATGCGGATCCAGGTTGGGTTGCGCGAGATCAGCACCAGCACCACGATGGTGGCCACATACGGGAGCATGGTGAGGAACTGGCTCGGTACGTTGACCCCGATGCCCTGCAGGTGGAACTGCAGCATGGTGACCCCACCGAACAGATAAGCCCCAAGCAAGACCCGGGCCGGGCGCCAGGTGGCGAAGGTGGTGAGCGCCAGCGCAATCCAGCCCTTGCCGGCGATCATGCCCTCCACCCACAGCGGCGTGTAGACGGTGGACACATAGGCGCCGGCCAGGCCGCACAGCGCGCCGCCCGCCAGCACCGCCATGAGGCGGATGCGGCGCAC
>JAGXRS010000221.1 GCA_018335615.1 Hydrogenophaga sp.
CTTGACCGGCTTGGCCAGGGTTTGCCACAAGGCAACGTCTGAAGCCACTGTGGCGGCAAACTGGTCGGCCGTCTTGAGCGGAGGGGGTGGCATGTTTTTGGAAATGAAGTTTTCCCGCATCCCCTCGGTCGCCAGAATTTTGTTGACCTCCTCATTCATGCGGTTCACGATCTCTGGCGGCGTGCCAGCAGGAGCGAAAACCCCATACCAGCCATCGGCATCGAACTTAAACCCTTGCTCGGTCAGTCGGGGCAGATCGGGCAATGCCGGGCCACGGGAAGAGCCTGTAATGCCCAGGCCCACCAGTCGACCACTCCGAATGTGCGGGACGGGCGACGCAATGTCAGTAAAGGCTACGCTGATGTTGTTGCCCAACAGGTCCGACACGACCGCCGACGTGCCCTTGTACGGAATGTGTGGCATGAACAGCTTGTAATGGGATTTGATCGTTTCCATGGCCAGATGCCCGCTGGATCCGTTGCCCCAGGTGCCATAAGCCAGTTTGCCGGGATTGGCTTTGGCATATCGCACCATGTCCGCGAGTGTCTTGAACCCCGTCGAAGGATTGGCCACCAGCAAGATGCCAGACAAGCCAATCTGGGCCACGGGCACCAAGTCTTTGAGCGTGTCGTATGGCATCTTAGATACCAGCAGTGGATTCAGCGCGATGGACGACGACGCACTGAACAAAAATGTGTGGCCATCCGGCTCTGCTTTGGCTACCGCGTTGTTGCCTATCAAGCCGTTGGCGCCCCCACGGTTATCAACGACCACAGGTTGCTTGATAGCCTCCTGCAATGGACCCGCGAGCAAGCGGGCGAAAATGTCGCCCCCCGATCCTGCCGGCCCCGAGACCACGAGTTTGACCGGGTGTCTTGGCCATGCAATCGGCTTGTTGGACTGGGCAGCAGCAGGCAACGCGAGCAAAGCGCTGCTGGCCAGAAAAGTGCGACGGTTAAGAAATTTGGTTGACACGGTTTGTCTCCTTATTTAAGTCCGTGGTTGAGAAAAAACTTCAGATACGCTGCGCTGTCACCGCAACGATTCGTACACCTGGGCGCCCAGTGCCGTTCCATGGACCGACAGGTGAGCACCCAACTGAATGGCTTGCAGCATCTGGTCTGTGTTCAGGCCCAGGCTCATACCCTGACGAATGTGGTGGCGCAGCGCAGGCGGGTTATGCGCCGTGAAACAGGCGTTCAGCGCGATATGCACCAGGCATTTTTCTGCTGGCACCAGACCGTGGTCTGGCCCTTCAGAGGCCAGCAAAGGCTGCACGACCTCGGCATAACCTGGGTCCAGGCGTTCAAGCAGCGTCATGGGATCCGACGCGCCTTCAGGGATCAACGATGGGTTGGTTTCTTGGGCGAGGATGGCAGCCGCCTGCACTACCGACGCCAGTCCTTGGGTCGCCACCAGGTGCAGCACATCGAAGATGTCGGCTGGCGTGGCACCGCATTCCAGTGCCTTGCCCATGTGGGTGCGCAACCCCGATTCAAACAGGTGGCTGGCCGAGGCATCCAGGGCAACGTAGGTCAACTCCACCATCCGTTCTGACATCGGGCCCGTGCGGGCTGGGTAACCCGCATAACACGCGTACTGGCGCAAGAATTCAGGCCGCTCTCGCAGGAAAGTGTCATTCCAGGGACGCCAGTAGCCGCGCTCACGGACAAATTCGGTCTGGATGGCCTCGCGGTCGATATCGGACGGGTTCATGCAGCGGCCCTCCCGCTCTCGGCTGCCATCGACAGGGTTTGCCCGGTCAGGTACTGGGCACCTGCCCCGGCGATGAAGTGAATCAGGGGCGAAAGCCGCTGCGGTGACATGCCCTCCCCCAGTTCCAGCGCGTTGATGCGCAAGCCTTTTGCGCCCCATTCGCACGCCAGTGTGGCCACCAGCATGCGCACGGCGGCAGCCTCGCCAGCCTCAGACCAATCCACGGCAGCAGGCCTGGGGAGCAACAACGTGAGACTCGCCTGCTGACCATGCCGCGAGGCAAAACGGGAAGCCAGCGCATGCGCCGCGTGCAGCCGCTGGCCCGGTGCAACTTGACACAGGCCGACTTCCAGACAGGCACGGTAAGCGGAAGGCGACTGAGACGACTCGTGCAACCAGGGTGCGGACTCAGAACCTTCAATGGCCAAGGCAAGTGGCGCCGAGATCGGCAGCGAAGGCAGTTCGGACGCTGGCAAGGGCTGACTACCGCCGTACACCGACGATCCGCCATCCACCGTCAACACCTGACCGCTCAGCGGCGCGGCGGCCGGGCTGGCCAGAAAACACAGGGCAGCGGCCATTTCCTCTGGCTCGGCCATGCGGCCCATCGGAATCTTGGCCAGCACACCCTCGGGCTTCAGCCGGGCCGCGGCTATCAGGCCGGCCACCAGTTCGGTACGGACAAAGCCGGGGCTGAGCACGGTCACGCACCAATCCGGCCGCGCCTGAGCGAGTGCCTGAGACTGGGCAATCAGCCCCGCTTTGCTCGGACTGTAGGCACCACGCCAGGGAATGGCACGCAGGCCAGCACCCGATGCCACATTGACAATTCGCGCCCCCCGGTCCAGCCGTGGTGCCAGCGCTCGAACCAAGGCAGCGGGAGCATGGAGATTGAGCGTCAGCAATCGATCCAGATCGGCCCAGGTCTGATCGACCAAGGGCAGATTGAGGCGGTCGGAAATGCCGGCGTTGTTGACCAGCGCATCCAGCGGCGGCGCGTCAACCGCCAAAGCCTGAATGTCCGAATCCCGCGTCAGGTCGGTCACGCAGACAAGATGATTTACCTGGGCTGGAGGTGGAAGTTCCTGGCACAAACTGTCGAGCCCTGCCGCGTCGCGATCCACGAGCACGCAACGCCACCCCTGCCTGGCGAACTGGAACGCCGCGGCACGGCCAATGCCAGACGCAGCGCCGGTGATCAAGACCGTGGAGTGGGTCATGTGCTTCATGCCCGCGTCAGAGATTGGTGAACGTCACGCCACCATCCACGACCAGCGCCTGCGCGGTCATGAAGGCGGCCTGGTCACTGGCCAAGAAGCAGATGCCCTTGGCGATGTCTTCCACGGTTCCCAGGCGGCCCAGCGGTGTGCGCGCGGCGCGGCGTGCATCGCGCTCGGCATCGCGGTTGCGCTGAGTGCCCTCGGTCGGAACAGCCGAAGGACAAACTGCATTGACCCGGATATTGCGGGCCCCCAGTTCGGCCGCGGCTGCACGCGTCAAACCCAGCACGCCCGCCTTGATACCGGAATACACCACGGAGTTGAGCGTGGAACGCAAGGCCGCCGTTGAGGCAACGTTGACAATCGCGCCACCCCGCTGCGGGTCCATGGCGGCCGAGGCCGCCTGCATGCCCCAGATAACGGCCTTGAAACCCACGTCAAGCATGCGGTCCATGGTGTCCAGCTGGATCTCCGGCAGCGCCTGATAGCGCACCCAGGCAGCGTTGTTGACCAGGATATCGAAGCGCCCACCCTGCTCCCGGGTTTGCTGCACCGCGGCGGCGATGCCCTCTCGGCTGGCGATGTTGTGCACAACGGAAAATGCCTGTCCGCCACAGGCGCGAATCTCTTCAACGACGGCGTCGACGAACGCCTGCTTCAGGTCATTGACGCCCACGATGGCGCCCCGTGCAGCCATTTGGCGGGCTGTCTCCTTGCCGATGCCGTTGCCAGCGCCGGTCACCAGGGCCACGCGGCCCTGCAAGTCTTGTTGAATGATTTCCATGGTTTAGGCCGCCTTGATGAATGATCGGCCCAGGTCGCGAGCCAGGGAACCGGCGCCGAATGCGGCGTCGAGCTTGCGCACTTCGCGCAGGGAGTAGTGGAGCGGAACCTCCCAGGTGAAACCCATGCCCCCGTGCAGGTGGATGGCCTTTTCCAATACGAAAACGGCGTTGGTGATCGCACCGGCAAGGGCGGTGTGAGCGGTGCGAGCCTGCCCATATTCGTTGGTGGCCAGTGCGCGCTGTATGGCGGCCATCGAGACCTCCTGCACCAGCTTCATTCGCGCCAGCCAGTGGCGCACGGCCTGTTTGGCCGACAAGGGCCTGCCAAACTGGACCCGGTTGGCCATGTACAGCGCGGACGCCTGGAGCGCACCATCTGCTGCACCGTTGACCAGCGAAGCCAGCAAAAGGCGGGCGTGATGCATCAGCGCACCCGTGGCTGTTGCATCCAGGCGCGCCAGTACCGTCGTTTCCGAAAGCGCCAACCATTGCTGCGGAAATTCGGGGTCGAGAGCGGTGTCAGACTGAATCACCACCCCAGCCAGATCCACCAGCGCAGCACCGTTCGCCTCGGGCACCAACACCCAATCAGAGACCGACGCATGCCGCGCTGTGCCCGCCATACCCTGTGCGAGGCTCCCGGCCCAGGCGATGGTGGCGATCTTGTCGCCAGAGACCAGCTGCTCGCCTTCGGGCGAGCCGGCCAGCGCCCGGGCCAGCAGCAGTTGCTCGATCAGTGGAAACGGCAGCCTCAGCTTTCCCGCGGCATGGGCAATGGGCACCGCAAAGGCAATGCCCAGACCCATACCACCGTCTTCTTCGGGCGCGCACACCCCTGTCAGCCCCGCCTGTGCGAGCACATGAGCAGCCTCTCTCGGACCACGGCCCAGGGCATCGGCAATCGCAGCGGCAGCGGCGTCGGCGAATTCTTCGGGTCGCAGGCTCTCGTCGTGCATCGTCATGTCAAATCCTTGGGTAGCTTCAGAATGCGTTGAGCGATCACGTCCAGCTGCACCTCGGTCGTGCCGGCGTAAAGCGTCTCGGCACGAGCGAACAGATAGGCGCCGGTGAATGTTTTACGGGCACGCTGGGCAGCAGGGCTGGACGTCGGGTTCACGTGCGACATAAGCGACAGTGCCAGCGAAGCAAACGCCTGATGGCACTCTGACCAGTACAGCTTGGTCAGCGAGCCGCGGGCCCCAATTTCGTTGCCCGCCATCATGGATTCGACCGTGCACTCGACCAGACCCTTGAGTCCATCAATCTCGCACAGCACATCGCCAATGCGGCGCTGGTAGTAGCCGTCCTGCAGGAGGCTGGACAATTCCTGGTCTGACTTGCAGGCCTGCACCAGATGACGCAACTCGCACTCGAAACGCCATGGGCGGTACATGCGATTCGTTGCCCGTTCAATCGACAACACACGCACCGCCGAACTCCATCCCTGGTCTGGCGCGCCAAGCCGGGCCGAATCGGGTACCACGACATTGTCGAAAAAGACCTCGGCGAACGACTCCTTGCCATCGATGGACTTGATCGGCACGACGCGAATACCCGGTGTGTCCATTGGCACCGCGAACATCAACATGCCGCGATGGGCATCCGCGACAGTGCCCGTGCGGGTCAGCAGCAGACAGAACTGGGACTTGGCGGCACCGCTGGTCCAGATCTTCTGGCCATTGATGCGCCAGTGGCCCCCCTCCTCCACGGCCCGGGTGCGCAGACGGGCCAGGTCGGAGCCGGCGTCCGGCTCGGAAAAGCCCTGACACCAGTAGTGCTCCATCCGCAGGATGGCGGGCAGGAAGGCCTGCTTCTGCGCTTCCGTGCCCACGGCCATGATGATGGGACCCGCGAGTTCCTTGCCGATGGAACTGACACTTTCCGGCATCGCCAAGGCGCCGACCTCTTTGTTCACCGCCAGGTGTTCACGCAGGCTCAGACCATGCCCACCATAGGTCCTGGGCCAGGTCATGCCAGCCAGGCCGGCGCGGTACATCGCAGCCTCCCAGTCACGGGACTCATCCAGTGAAGGAGACCGGTAATCCAGGCTGTCTGCGCGCATGTGCATGGGCAGGTTCGCGCGCAGCCAGGTGCGTGCATGTCGGCGGTACGCATCCCGTCCGGTGGCCGGATCAGGCAGGACCACATTCGTGTCAAAGTGCATGGGGTTCCTCAAGGTGCAGGGGCTGCGGATTGCAGGGGAATCATCAACGCGTCCAGCACGGCAACACCTTGGCCGCGGGGACGCACCAGAACCGGGTTGAGATCGATCTCGGCCACCTGGTCACGGTGCCGGTGGGCAAACTCGGACAGTTGGGCCACCAGACGAGCCGCCGCCTCCTGGTCCAGTGGCGGTTGACCCCGCACGCCATCGAGCAGCGGGAACAGGCGCAGCGAACGGATCATGGACAGGGCTTCGCCCTGCGACACGGGTGCAGCCTGTACTGCCACATCGCGCAAGACCTCGGCGTAAATGCCCCCCATGCCGACCATGACCACCGGACCAAAAACGGGGTCGCGCGACACGCCTGCGATCAGCTCCGCCCCGCCGGTCAGCATCGGGGCCACCAGAATGCCCTCAATGCGTGCCTGAGGCGCGCAGGTGCCCACATTGCTGAGGATCCGAGCATGCGCCTGCCGGACGGATTCGACATCGGCCAGGTTGAGCACCACGCCACCGACCTCGGTCTTGTGGGGCAGATCTTCAGACACGACCTTGAGCACCACCGGAAAACCCACTGCCTGAGCGGCCTCAACCGCTTCGTCCGCCGACTGAACCTGTTGCTCTTGCGGAATGGAAAAACCTGCGGCCGCCAAGGCTTGCTTGGCACCCCACTCGCTCTGAAAGGCAGAAGCAGGCAGGCGCGCCGGAGGTGTCGCGTCAGCGACCGGCGGCACAGGCGGCACAGCCTGCAGCTGCGACAGGCGCACCAGATGGGCCAGGCCACGGGCGGCCGAGTCAATGCTGGAGAACACCGGAATCCCCAACGCACGAATCTGTTGGACAGCGTCCTCCGGCCCCCGGCTGATGACCACCAATACCCGCTGCGGGTGGCGCTGGCGCAACTGGCTCAAGGCCTCCAGGTACACCCCCCGCAGGCGGCTGCTGTAGAGCGACAGCGACAGATACAGCACGGTCACCCCAGCGCCGGGCGCTTCCTGAAGGGCCGACAAAACGCTCAACAGGGTTTCGGGTTTGCTCGACAGTTGGGCAGACGCATCCACCGGATTGGTCGTGCTGGCGGTCGGCAACACACGCCGAATAAACGCTTGCGTCGCATCATCCAGGGGCGGCAGGCTCAACCTGGCCTCGCTCATGGCGTCGGCCATCATGATGCAAAAACCACCCGAAGCCGCTATCAAGGTCACCTCGGGTCCCATGGGCAAACGGTCGGGCAGCAGTTGGGCCAGGGCCTGGCCCAGCTCCATCAAGTCCTCGTGCGAGCGCACGCGCAGGGCCCCATGTCGCCGGAACACGGCATCAATCACCGCGTCTGAGCCGGCCAGCGCACCGGTGTGGGACGCCGCAGCGGCCTGCCCCATTTCTGTGGCGCCGATCTTCAGCACCAGCACCGGTTTGCGATGTTCACGAGCGATGTCAAGCGCGCGACGCAAACGGTCACCATCGCGGCAGGTTTCCATGCAGCACAGAATGACGCGGGTCTGAGAATCGCAGGCGAGAGCGGCAATGCCATCTGCCAGGTCCACATCGGCCTCGTTGCCCAAGGTCACCATGCGGCTGATCCCTACCCCGTTCTGCACCAGAATCTGCAGGGTGTAGCTTCCGATGTTGCCGGACTGCGAGACGATGCCCACGTGGCCAGGCTGGGGCATGTGGTCCTCCAGCGCGACCGAGAAGGAACCGATGGTCCGTTCCGCCACGCCGATGGTGCCCAGGCAATTGGGACCGATCAGGCGCATACCGTGCGCTTGGGCCAATCCGGTCATCTCTGCCTGCATCGCGGCACCGTCAGCACCTGCTTCGGCAAAGCCCGCCGACAGCATCACCACGCCCTTGACGCCACGTTGAGCGCACTCGCGAACCGCCTGCAACGCGGCCTCAGCGGGCACCGCCACCAGCGCCAACTCCGGCGCGGTCGGGGTGTCTGCCAAGCAAGGGTATGCGGCCAGGCCCTGAACCTCCCCGCCCTTGGGATTGACTGGGTAGATGGCGCCCGGATACCCATATTTCAGCAGCAGGTGCACCGGGCGCCCGCCGATTTTGGTGATGTCGTTTGAGGCACCGATGACGGCGATGCTTTTCGCTTTGAAAAAAGCATCCATCCCATCCCCGGGCAGGGGATGGTGTTTTGGAGTCAGCATGGTTCAGCGCCCCTTGAAAACGGGTTTGCGCTTTTCCAGAAACGCCAGGCGCGCTTCGCGCGCGTCCTCGGTTTTGGACAAGGTCATCGTGAATTCCTGCTCGAAGCGATAGGCGTCTCGCTGAGGCATCACATCGACCATGTTGGCGGCACGTTTGGCATACATCAAAGCCAGTGGCGCCTTGGACGCTATTTCGCGCGCCAGTGCCATCGTGACCGGCAGCAACTGTTCGGGAGGCAACACGTCTTCGAGCACATTGCGCCGCAACAGGTCAGCGGCTGTCAGACGCTGGCCCGTGAAAAACATGCGTCTGGCTGTGGAGCGACCGAACAAGGTGCGCAGCATGGAAGCACCCCCAGCCAGCCCCACGTTGATCTCCGGCATACCAAAAGTGGCGTTCTCCGATGCATACAAGATATCGCAGGCGGCCATCAAGCCCAGACCTGCCCCCAGCGCGGCGCCGTTTACCGCAGCGATCACGGGTTTGGCACATTCGCGGATGGCGTTGCCTGTTTCCCGGGTGATGCGGTTGTGCTCGAGAAAATCGCCCGGGATGTCGCTGTCAGGCCGGTCTTTCAGGTCGGCGCCAGCGCAAAACACGGTGCCGCTGCCCGTCAACAAGGCACAGGAAATGTCGTCGCGGGCCGAAATTTCATCGAATGCCGCAACGATCTGGCGCCGCATTGCACGGTTAAGGGCATTGACCGGCGGGCGATCCAAGGTCACCACCGCCACGCCCTCGCTCACATCGAGCCGCAGGCATTGCTCAGTCATGCAACCTCCTGAACTGTCGATCCGAACGCCCCGCGCCAGGCGGCGTGACCACCCTTCAAACCGACGCAGCAGTACGCGCCATTCACTTTTTTCATGTACCTAGTCTCCTGATAGGGACTGCGGCAGGACAAGGAACTTGCCATCTCGCAGAGTGACGCAAATTCTATGAATGCATGCGCGTTCCATTACCCGTTCAGCGGTTGGTTGTGTTCTGCAGAAAGTGCCAGAGTGACGATCCCGTCCTTGCCTACGATGGGACTCCATCCCTTCCCGACACGGCCTGTGGCCCTCTTGATCCAGAGAACGTGGCGGCGGTACTGCACACACCCCTCTAGAACCCTACTCTGCCGTGACCTCGACTGCCCTGAACATCACGCCCACGACCGATCGTGTGGGAGCCCTGGTGACCGCCTTGGGCGAATGCCCCATCTGGGACCCTCAACGTCGGCGGTTGTGGCTGCTGGACTGCCGTGTTGGACACATCCACTCGATCGATCTGGCGACGGGCGTAGGGGCACTGCAGACCGTGCCGGCCCCGGCTGGATCCATGGCGCTGAACAGGGATGGGCGACTCATCGTCGCGCTCAAGGAAGAGGTCGTCCTGCTGGACCCGGAGCGCGGCACACTCCGCTCACTCGGGCGCATCGACGATCAGCACCCCAATTTGCGTCTGAACGATGGCGCCGCCATGCCAGATGGCAGCTTTGTCGTCGGCACCATGCACGTGTTTCGGGATGAAGGCGAAGCGCCCCTGGGTGGGCTTTACCGACTGGATCCGCAAGGGCACTTTCGACGCATTGCGCAGGGCTTCGGGATCGTGAATGGACCTGTCATGCATCCCTGGAACGGACGGCTGCATGTCTGCGACAGCGCTGCAAGAAGCCTGTACTCCTATGCGATGGACGCGGACGGCTCCCTGCACGACAGCCGATTGTTTGCACAGACGAAGGCACTTGGCTCCGCTCCCGATGGCTGCTGCTTCGACCGCGATGGCGGACTGTGGACCGCACTGGTTCATGCCGGAGCGATCGTGCGTTTTGACGCCGAAGGTGGGATGACCCACCGAGTGAACTTGCCGGTGGCCCATCCCGCGTCGTTGTGCTTCGCAGGGGAGGCGCTCGATCAGATCGTTGTGACCACGATCAGCGACAGTGGACGCTTGCGAGGGAGCGGACCGCTCGACGGGGCCGTGCTGTGCGTGCGTGACCTGGGTTTTCAGGGAGCTGAACGCCCGCAATGCAACATCACGCCAAAGGACTGATGCCGCCTGCCCCTGCCGGGGCCTGAACCACTGAAAAGCGCAAAGATTCTCCCGACACGCGGGCTGCGACACAGTCGAGGAACAGCCGGATCTTGGTAGGAACCATCGGGGTGTCGAGAATGGTCGCGTACATGCCCTCTTCGAACGTGGTGTTCGTGATCTGAAGGTCTGGCAGCAACCGAACCAACGTGCCTTGCGCCACTTCTTGATGGACCGTGTAATCGTGGAGCAACGCAATACCCTCCCCCAGTCTGGCCAGCTCCAGCAACGCCATGCCGTTGTTGCTCACGTGCCGAGGCCGAAACGTGACCGCTTCAATGTCCTGATCAGGTGAGTGGGAGAAATACCAGACATATTGCTCTCCCGGCATCAGGTAAGCCAAACAGTCGTGGGCCGCAATGTCAGATGGATACCGCGGTGCAGGATGGTGGGCCAGGTAACGGGGTGAGGCCACCAGGAAACGCTCGCTGCGAAACAGGCGTCTGCGCTTGATCCCGGCCTCCACGGGTGGCGAGATGCGGAAATCAATGTCCGTCTGATGGCGCCGAAGATCCACCGGGGACTCCGACAGCACCAGTTCAAGGTGAATTTCTGGGTACTGCTCACGGAAAATTGCAATCAATGGCGGCAACACTCGCAAACCAAACATCATGCGCGAGTGCACACGCAAGACCCCCTTGGGCGCTGCACGAATTTCGGTGATGTTGCGATGCACCTCCTCGATGTTCCAGAGAATGCCCTCCAGCTGCTGAGCGTACTCCTGCCCAGACTCGGTGAGCACCACCTGACGTGTCGACCGCAACAGCAACTTGACGTTGAGCGTATTTTCAAACTCGGTGATGGCCCGGGACACGGCCGTAGCCGAGACGCCAAAACGCCGTGCCGTCTCCGAAAAGCTCTTGGTTTGAGACACCGACAGAAAAAGCTCCATCGCACGCAGACGGTCCATGATTCCTCCACTTTTTGCAGCACAGAACCTCGCATTATTGCTATTCCGGTTCAGAGAACGATACCCCAGAATTTGGGCTCACTCGCACATCCCCTCGTAGAAACGGAGACAACCCATGGAATTCGGCGTGTTCATCTTGGCCCAGCAACGCGGCTACCACCAGACCTCGCACCAGGTCATCCACAACTCGATCGAGCAAACCGTGGCCGCCGAACAAGCGGGCTTCAACACCGCCTGGTACGCCGAACATCACTTCAACAACTACTCGCTGTCACCGTCACCGTTGATGATGGTGGCCCACATGGCGGCGAAAACCAAGAGCATCCGGCTGGGCACTGCCGTCTGCATCTTGCCGCTCTACCACCCTGCGCGCTTCCTGGCCGAGGTCGGTTTTGTGGATACCGTGTCCAACGGACGCCTTGAACTGGGCGTGGGCTCCGGTTATCAGGAATTTGAATTCGAGCGCTTTGGTGTGAAGATTGCCGAGTCAGGCGAGATTTTTAACGAGTTCCTCGACATCATCCCCAAGGGACTAACGCAAAAGATATTCGAGTACGGGGGCAAATTCCTTCAGGTGCCACCCAGCTCCATCGCGGTGCGGTGCGTACAGGATCCGATGCCCCCTCTCTGGATCACCTCGGGTAACCCGGTGACGCTGTCACGCGGGGTGCGCGAAGGCCACAACCTGTTTGTCACCGCGCTACTCAACGGCACCGAGGCCATCACCGAATTGCGTGGTCGTATGGACAAAGTGGCCCAGGAAAACGGCAAAGACCTGGACGAGGACGTGAAGTTCGGTTTCCTGCGCTGCGCCTTTGCCTCAGACAAGCCCGCCGAAGTCGATGCCTATCTGGACAACGCGCGCTTCCAGCGCCGTATCTCCGAAAGCCTGAAATTCCGCCGTGCGCAATCGGATGACGGTTACATGGTCAAGGAAGTGCCCTCCCCCACCGACCCGACCTTCGAACAAATGCGCAAGAACCTGCCCGTAGGTTCGGTGAACCAGGTGATCGACAAGATGCTGGAAGAGATCAGCATCTTGCGTCCCAAGCACATTGCGGTGCAAACGCAGCTGGGTGACGTCGATCAGAAGACCATGCTCAAGCAGATTGAACTCTGGGGCGAAAGGATCATTCCCGCCATCCGCAAAGAGATTGGTCAGGACGTCCTGACCGCTGCGTAACCACTGGTTGAATCAGTAGAAGGTCCCCCTATGCAAGTCCACCTCACCAATGCGGGTGCCATCACCCTGTGTGCACCGACGGTCTTCAACCGACTGGACGTTCTGGTCGATCCACAACCGGCCACTCATTTGGAGCAGGCTATTGCGCGCATCGGCCGGCGCGAAGGCGAGCAGCACGTGCGTCTCGCACCATCGGTCCTGCGGTTTCTGTCGGGCCACGCCGGCGAGACAGCGTGGGAATCGGGGTTTGCTGCCATGTTGGACTACGCCACACGCCAGGGCTGGGTCAATGATCAGGGCGAAGTCCGCGCGCACCTGAGTTTCAAGGACAGTGACGCGGTGGTGTCGGCTGAAGACTTCAAGGCGGCCATGCGGTCCCTCCCGGCCGGTATTGCGGCCGTGACCACGGCCTATGGCGACTCTGTGGCCGGCATGATCGTCTCCAGCCTCACATCCATTTCAGCCGATCCACCGATGATTGGGTTTTTTGCGCACCAGCACTCATCGATCAATGAGCCCCTCATCCAGAGTGGCCGCTTTGTGGCCAACGTGCTGGGCGAGGAGCACGGAAAGGTCATGACCAGTTTTCTGAGTGAACCTCAAGGGGCGGCGCGCTTCACCACCGGCCAATGGACCAAGACGGAGCAGCACGTACCTGTGCTCAGAGACGCCTTGGCAAGCCTGGAATGCGACATCGTTTACACCCAGTCACTGGGTACCCATCAGCTGGTTGTTGGCAAGATTCGAAAAACAACCTGCTCAGCGGCCAATCCAGTGGTCCATTTCAACGCAGCCACGCACAGACTGGTACCCGCGTTGTCGCACTGAAGTTACGCCATTGGCCAGCCGCCCTTCCCGGGTGGCTCTTTTTCATTCCAACAGGGATGACCAGATCGTCATCGTCTTGCTCATGTCAGTCTCAACAACGTTTGATCCCAACGCATTGAGGGAACGGGTGGCTCTTGTCACGGGAGCCGCCGGGGGATTGGGTCTCTCCATCTGCGAACGCCTGCATGCGTTGGGCGCCGAAGTGGTCCACGCTGATATCAGCTACCCACATGGTGCCAACGACACCCCCACGGGCATCACCGTTCACTGTGACATTGCCAACCCAGACTCCATTCGGGCCTTGGGGCGGCTGGTTCAGGACCGCTATGGTCGTTGCGACGTGTTAGTCAACAATGCGGCCATCAGTGCGGCACCCGTAGGCCTGGAGCATTTTCCCATCGAGCTTTGGGAGCGCATCTTCAGCATCAACCTGCGCGGCGCCCTGCTCTGTGCCCAAGCAGTGGTACCCATGATGTTCGAGCAACAGGCCGGCACCATCATCAACGTGGCATCGATTGCCGCGCAGGTCGCTACGCGGGTGGGCGCCTACGGACCCGCCAAGGCCGGCCTGCTGGGCCTGACCCGCCAGATGGCGGTCGAGTGGGGCCCACGCGGCCTCAGGGCCAATGCCATCAGCCCCGGCATGATCCGAACGCCCTTATCTGAGGTGCATTACAGCGATCCACAGAAGTTGCAGGCTCGCACGTCCAACATTCCCGCACGTCGCATCGGGCACCCGCAGGACATTGCCGATGCGGTGGGCTTCTTGGCGTGCGATGGATCCGCTTATATCAACGGTCAGGACATCGTGGTCGATGGCGGCTTCCTGAAAGCCTCTCTAGCCAACCTGTACTGAATGGACCGACACAGAGGCTCTCATGGCCGCGGACCAACGCCATGTCACGATGGGCCTTTGCTGCTCTGCAAGCAGTGGTCTTTCGTACAAACGATGACATGGTGGTGCCCGCTGTTTCACATGATGGCCAACCCAGCATGCTGGCGGACTTTCAGCGTAGCGCGGAACAACGCCCTCCGAGCCGACTCATAACGGTTCATGCAGCCAAGGATGGGCGAAATGGTACCTATGGGAGGGTCGGCAGGGATTCATGTAAAAAACCGCAGAAACGAACCTAACCCTATGATTCCATTGGAATTATGGTGACATCGGAATTCAGCGGTCCGATCTTCCGACGGAAGTCGAGTGTGTAGTCTCCAAACCGGTTGATATGGGCCGTGCGGAACGGAGCGAGACCACCCAGGATCTCCGGCGTGACCTCGGCACCTTCGTCGCGAAGCTCCCGCAGTACACGTGTCATGCCGACCACGTTGTGCAGGATGATCATGTTGGCCACGAGGTGGTTGTACTTGATCACCTTGCGCTGCTCGTGCCGGATGTTCTCGGCAATGATCCCCTCGCCCCCGAAGAAGGACCAGCCGGCAAAGCCGTTGAACTGTTCGCTCTTGTTGGTCTCGGCGTGGATCACCTTGCGCAGCCCGACATCCCCGATGTAGCTCAGCAGAAACATGGTCCGGATCACTTTGCCGAGTTCGACGAACGCGAAGTACAGCTTGTTCTTGCGGCTGTAAGTGCCAAGCCGACGCAGGATGGCCGACGGCGTGATCTTGCCTGTCTTGATGGACACCGCCACCCGCAACATCGCCGGCAAATGCAGTTCAATCAGCTGCCAGTCGATCACGTCGCTGAACAACGCATTGATGTTTTGGTACACGGCGCCCGCCTGCGGGCGATGGAATTTCAGATCCTGAATGCCCCGGATGCGCGGCATGAGTTGGATCCCGAGCAAGTGAGCCAGCGCAAAAACCGGGTAGCTCTGTGCCTGCGTGTCACCGTGAATCGTGTCGGGCCGAATGTCGGACTCGTTACTCATGAGCCCATCCAGGATGTGGATGCCTTCATAGGTGCCACAAGAGATGAAATGGCTGAACAGCGCAATGAACTTGTCGGAGACATGGTAGTAGCCGATGCCGCCGTACCCACCATAGCGGATGTGGTGCTCGGACAGCAGGTTCTGCTCGTACAGATTCCACTTGGTGCCGTCGGCCGAGGCGTGTTTGCCGGTGCCCCAGTAACCGGGCAGCTCAAACTTGTTGTAGGCGTTGATCACCTTGACGATGGCACTGTCCAGAAGGTCTTCGCTGACGTATTTCAGGTTCAGCCAGGAAATCTGGCGCCGGCTCAACCCTTTGATCGATTTGGCAGTCTGAACAGGACCCAGGTTGCAGCCATAGCAGAACAAGGTCGTGATCACACGCAGGCGCAAGTCCTCAAGGCGGCTGTCGGTCCCCGCCAGGGGGCGAAACAGCTTGTGAAGGTCCAGCCAGCGCTCGGTGTCGATCATGACGTCCACGATGCTGGCCGCTTCCATCCTCTCGGTGATCATGCCGTCGATGCGGGCGGCCGCCTCGACGATGTCTGAGCGCGGCGGCTTTCGGAGGATCAGTCGCCCATCGACGATCTCTGCGTGGGCGTTTTCCGGAAAACTGGCATCGATTTCCAGGGCTCGCTGTGCCATGGACGATCTGAGCTTCGACACAAAGGTGCCGGGCTCCGTCTCGATGCCCGTGACCTGCCCGTAGTCGCCCAGCTCGCGTTCAAAGGTTTCATCGTCGACCAACTGCTCGCGGTAGTCGTCGTAGCGCTCCCCGTACTTGATGAAGAGGTCGCCCGACTTCAGGTCGTCCTTGACGGCGTGCATGACCGCCAGCTCAAAATACCGACGGCGGACAGCTTCCACGCGACCTTTGCCCTCCGGTTTGACCAGCACAAGCTTTCTCCATTGGGCCGACATCCAGCGCAAATCCGTGTCTTCGCTCAGACCCAGCATGTCCAGCGGCACGGTGTCGGAGCGGTTGTCTCGCAGTTTGGAGAGGGCCTCCATCAGTCGCTCCACCACCAGGTCCTCGCTGCTGGCCTTGGGCGATGCGATGTCGATGCAGTTGAGCAGCTGTGCTCGCACCATCTTGTACGGCTGCAGCAGGAACGGCAAGTGGTTTCGCCCGGCATAGGCCAGGTGCTGTTCACATTCGTTGAGCAGCTCGTCCACCTCAGCCACCAGGGTCGTGCTGATGGCTTCGACGCGCTGGGTGTCAGTCCCATCCAACCGGTAGGCCCCCAGGATGTCTTTGAGCTGCCCGACCAGCATGTCGGTTTTGTGGACGCGCTCCTGCTGGAACGACAGCAGTTTCTGCCGGGCATAGTTCTCCAGGTTCTGCATCAGGCGGATGAACAGGTCCGCGGCATCGTCCAGCGATTGGGCGTGCTGCGCCCGGATAAAGATCACCGCCAGCGCATAGCGCTTTTGTGGCTTGAGTTCGGCCATCTCGGTCGCATTGAGGGCACGCGCCAGGAGCCGGAACTGCTTGAGCTTGGGCACCGGCACCTCGGGCTTGGGAAGCTGCTCCACCAGGAGCTGCAGACGCCGGATGTGCTGGATGTAGGTGCGCGTCTCCTTGTTGGTGGGCCGCTTGGGCTCGCGCTTGAGCATTTGCCAGGGTGACGCCGACTCGCCCGTGGCCGTCTTAAGCAAGCCGTCGATCAAGGCCCTGGTCTGTGCCGTCAGTTGCCCAGCGATGGCGGAGAAATGCTGGTTGTTGCTCTTTTCCCGGGCACGAAACGCCATCCGGTCCAGCGTCGAGAAGGCCGGCAATTCGTAGCGATGGTGGACCAACTCCTCCAGCATCACGTTGATGATGTCGGCCACGGCGTGTTTCGTCTCGGCCGCGGTGTCCGCCACGACGTCCAGCCAGTCATGGCCCGCTGCGTCCAGCGAACGAACATTCAGATGGCTGCGTAACGCCGCAAAGAGCGCCGAGCGCGAGCCCGAGGCCTCCAAGCGCCTGAACTCCGTCGCCAAGGGTGGCCGAATCACGCCCGCCTGCAGCGCAATGTGCTCTCGAATCACCTGGGGCACCTCGGTCAGTGGGATGAAATATCCCAGACGCTGGAAGACCTTCAGGTGGATCAGCGCCGCCATGCGCAGCAAGGCGCGCTTGCCGATGTCGGCAGCCAGGCGTTGTTCATCTTCGGTCGGCGTGTAAAGCTCCGCCAACTCACGGGGTGTCGGATCGGGCCTCAGGCTGGGATAAGCCGTTTCATGGAGCGTGGTCATGGGCGGGGACTGCCCCGCCGGGATGCTTGCCTACCCATCGCCTCAATCCCAGTGTGAATCGGTCGCCGGCTCATGAAACGAGGTTTCCAGCAGGCACTGGTTGTCTTCGGCGACGCGGAACATGTCGTCCAGCAGCGCGGCAATGACCTCGTCCAGCGCGTCACGGGACAGGTGAGGAATCGTGAGCTCGTACAGCGTGCCCTCGGTGTTCAGGCGCTGCATGGCAAACCGTTCAAAGCAGGTCTGCTCGATCAACCGGTGGCCGCGCGCCAGGCCGCGCGACTGTTTGCTGAGCCTGGCCAGGGTCATCGTGACGCGCAGGACCGCCACAGACAGTGTTTCTTCGGCGGGTGGGTGTGCAACACCCGCCTGCTCTGTCACCAAGAGCAAAGGTGGCTGTAGCAAATGGCCTGGCGGCGCCAGGGCAGCCAGTCCCTGCTCGAAGCGCGCTTGCAGACTTGAATTCGATGCATCCAGGTAGCGCATGGCCGATTTGACATCCTTCCAGCCGACGTACTCCATCAGCTCCTTGATGTCCCAGCCGCTGGCGCGGGCCCACCCGGCAAAGCCGCGCCGCATGGAGTGGCTGCTGTACTCCTCGGGCGACTCAACGCCGGATTCAGCGAACAGGCTGCGCAGCAAGGGGATCAGGCTGTTGGCATGCAGGCTTTCGTCGGCGACATGCCCCCAGCGATCGATTTTTCGGAACACCGGACCCTCGGTCAAGCCGGCCAGATCGATCCAGGCATTGAAGGCCGCCACTGGACATAGGCGGGAAAGGGCTGGACATCTAAAAACGCGGCCCTGATGCTGCCTGTCGCCTTTGCTGCGGCCCAGGTAGCAGGTCATGCCTTGGCCGGGAGTGACCTCGATGTTCTCCACACGCAGGTTGACCAACTCGTCGGAACGGAATCCCCGCCAAAACCCCAGCAGCATGAGGCTGCGGTCGCGCATGTGGCGCAGCAAGGCCGCGCGGTCACCAGACTGCTGCGCATGGTTGATGGCGGTATCAAGCCACTGATCGACCTGCTGAAGCACGGCCAGTTCGAGTGGCCGGGCGCGCTCTTCTGGCACGCTGTGGACGGAGCGAATGCCCTTGAGCACCTGGCGCACCAGAGCCGATTTGGTGGGATCTGGAAAGCCCTGATCTGTGTGCCACCGCGACAGCGCCGCCAGCCGCTGGCGCAGGGTGTTGATGGCCAGGGTAGCCGCATGGTCGGCCAGGTAACGGGCGATGGCGTCAGCCGTGGAAGGCAGAAAACCTTTCCACTCAACTTCATAATGGCGAATCGCCGAAGCGTAGCTCCGGCGTGTGTTGTCGCTCTCAGCTGCCTCAATGTATTGGGCAAGACGGGTCATATCGCGGTCGTCAGGGCTACTACTCCGTCAGGAGGATTGACGCCAGCCGATGTTTTTTTCGCAGCCATCGTATCGGGCTTTGGAACGCACCTGTCGCCGTGAGGCGAGTTCAGGAAAATTGCAGCTCGATCTTACCGGCGCGCCGCCGCACCGGGCCAACCACGATCTTCACATCGTGCCCCAGCTTGGCCACCAGCTCGAGCAGCTTGGCTTCGCTGACACCGCGGAACTGACCGCGCGTGATGCGCGAGACCTTGGATTGATCGATGCCCAGCAGCGTCGCCGCACCTTCTTGCGTCAGGCGACGAGCCTTGATCGCACGGGCGATCTCGGCCGCGAGCTGGGATTTACGCTGCATCTCCGCAGCATCGGTGTAACCCAGGTCGGCATAGACATTCATGCCGCCTTCTTCAATCGTGATTTCGTTGTGCCGATTCATTTGCGTGCTCCTTGCTGCGCCTGCCATGTTTAGAAATCCTGCTTCGCGCCTTTCAGGCGGATATTGATCAAATCCATGTCCGGTTTGGGTGTGGCAATGTCACTTCTAGACTTCTTCTGGAAGCAGTGCAAGACATAAACCCAACAGCTAACTTGACGGTGTGGACAGCCCGGAAGGTGTTACCGTGATGGTCCTGGACGACATCCAGCACACTCGCCGAGCCGAAACCGGTCATCACCTTGGCATCCTGGTGTTTACCGCCGGTTTGAGCCAAGTCGATGGCATGACCGAAGATTTCCTTGGCGTCCTCCGGCATCGCATCCAGGTCGCGCTTGGCGGAACTGACCCATTTGACGAGTTTGCGCGCTTGCTTCAATATTGCTTGTGATTATGGCTGTTTGGGCATAATTCTGTCCGACTCGTTGAAAGCTTGCTGTGGCTTCTCTCAAAACAAAAAACGAGGCAAATCTTACCGACGAGAAAAGTAGAGAACCTTGATATCAGGTTCTTCCACTTGCGTACTGGTGCAGCGTTCGTGCCCACACACACCGATCGGCCTAACCTGAACTGCCGTAGGATCAGGCGGTGATCATCGTCTTACGATTGCTGATCTGGATACATACGCGTAGTGCGACTTGATGGGTATCTGCCGGCACCGTCTACCTGCTGGAGGGGTTGTGCAGAAGCTGCCTTCTTACAAACGATGCCGTCACGAGGTGGTGTTAGCTTGAAGTGGGCGCACCTGTCGTTGCGCTCATGCAGGCAGTGGGGAAACATCCTGCGTCGGCACCACGACTTCATCCGATCGGAATAAGCGGCTCTTGCGCCAGGCGCTTCATCTGCAGACTGACGCTGTTGCGATGCCGGCCCAGCATCTTCACCCGGTTGCTGAACGTGTACACCGCCGCAACAAACGTGGTTCATCCCCGTCTGCTCAATGTTGACCAGCGCCCTCGGGGCCTGATGCCTACGCTGAAGGTGGTGGCCGTAAGGTTCAGATACTCCGTCATCGCATCGTCGAATCGGAACATGGCGGCGGCCCAGGTTTCAAAGAAGGGCAACAACGCGCCTGGGTCCGTATCACTCAAGTGGATCTCCGCTCCGGCCGCACAAGCTCGGGGGG
>JAGXRS010000222.1 GCA_018335615.1 Hydrogenophaga sp.
TGCTTCGGCCTGACCGAACCCAACCACGGCAGCGACCCCGGCAGCATGGTCACCCGCGCCAAGGCCGTGCCCGGTGGTTACTCGCTCAGCGGCGCCAAGATGTGGATCACCAACAGCCCGATCGCCGACGTGTTCGTGGTCTGGGCCAAGGACGACGGCGGCCAGATCCGCGGCTTCATCCTGGAAAAAGGCTGGAAGGGCCTGTCCGCCCCGGCGATCCACAGCAAGGTGGGCCTGCGCGCCTCCATCACCGGCGAGATCGTGATGGACGAAGTCTTCGTACCGGAAGAAAACGCCTTCCCCGATGTGCGCGGCCTCAAGGGCCCGTTCACCTGCCTGAACAGCGCGCGCTACGGCATCGCCTGGGGTGCGCTGGGTGCGGCCGAAGACTGCTACTTCCGCGCCCGCCAGTACGTGATGGACCGCCAGCAGTTCGGCCGCCCGCTGGCCGCCAACCAGCTGATCCAGAAGAAGCTGGCCGATATGCTCACCGAGATCAGCCTGGGCCTGCAGGGCTGCCTGCGCCTGGGCCGCATGAAGGACGAAGGCACGGCGGCGGTGGAGATCACCAGCATCCTGAAGCGCAACAGCTGCGGCAAGGCGCTGGACATCGCCCGCCTGGCGCGCGACATGATGGGCGGCAACGGCATCAGCGACGAATTCGGCGTGGCCCGCCACCTGGTGAACCTGGAGGTGGTCAACACCTACGAGGGCACGCACGACGTGCATGCGCTGATCCTGGGCCGGGCGATCACCGGCATTGCGGCGTTCTCGAACTGAGTCGCTTCTGGCGTCAACTCCGGAGCTCCAACCATGAATGACCAGTACGGCCACGACATTGAAGACCTCGAAGTGGGCATGACGGCCAGCTACGCCAAGACCGTCACCGAGGCCGACATCGTGTTGTTTGCGGGCGTCTCTGGCGACAACAACGCGGTGCACACCAACGAGGTGTTCGCCAAGACCACGTCTTTTGGCGGCCGTATCGCACACGGCTTTCTGACGGCCAGCGTCATCTCGGCGGCCGTGGCCAACCGACTGCCCGGGCCGGGTACGGTGTACCTGGGGCAGCAGCTGCGGTTCCGAGCGCCGGTGCGGCCGGGTGACACGGTTCTCGCCACCGTCACCGTGAAATCGATCGACCTCGCCAAGGCACGCGCCGTGCTCGAGACGGTGTGCTCGGTGGACGGGACCGTGGTGATTGACGGCGAGGCCACGGTCATGACCACCTCGTCGGCACGCAGGCTGGGGCAGCCGGTTGCAGTCTGATCTTCTTCAACTGGACCGTTTGTGCCCGCCGCGGAAGATGGTCCTTTTCATTTGTCCTTTGTCACCGGAGCAGCCATGAAAATCATCGTCCCCGTCAAACGTGTGGTGGACTACAACGTCAAGGTGCGCGTCAAGAGCGACGGCACTGGCGTGGACATTGCCAACGTCAAGATGAGCATGAACCCGTTTGACGAGATCGCGGTGGAAGAAGCCGTGCGCCTGAAGGAAAAAGGCGCCGTCACCGAGGTGATCGCCGTCTCCTGCGGCGTGGCCCAGTGCGCCGAAACCCTGCGCACGGCCATGGCCATCGGCGCGGACCGCGCCATCCTGGTGGAAACCGCCGAGGAACTGCAGCCCCTGGCCGTGGCCAAGCTGCTCAAGGCCCTGATGGACAAGGAACAGCCCGGCCTGGTGATCCTGGGCAAGCAGGCCATTGACGACGACTGCAACCAGACCGGCCAGATGCTCGCCGCACTGGCCGACCTGCCCCAGGGCACCTTCGCCAGCAAGGTCGAGATGGTCGATGGCAAGGTCAACGTCACCCGCGAGGTGGACGGCGGCCTGGAGACCCTGGCCCTGAGCCTGCCCGCCATCGTCACCACCGACCTGCGCCTGAACGAACCGCGCTACGTGACGCTGCCCAACATCATGAAGGCCAAGAAGAAGCCGCTGGAGACGCTCAAGCCCGAAGACCTCGGCGTGGACGTGGCCCCGCGCATCAAGACCCTGAAGGTCAGCGAGCCGCCCAAGCGTGGCGCCGGCATCAAGGTGGCGGACGTCGCGACACTGGTCGAGAAACTCCGCAACGAAGCCAAAGTCCTCTAACCCTCCGCGCCTCCTGCGGCGTCACCCCCCAGGGGGCGAACCCTGCGGCCTGGCAAAGCCAGTTCCGCGGGTTCCCCGGACCAGACCCTTCGCTGATCGAACATTGTTTAAGGAACTCACGTCATGACCGCACTCGTCATTGCCGAACACGACAACGCCACCCTCAACACCGTCACCGCAGCTGCACAGTGCGGCGGTGAAGTCCACGTGCTCATCGCCGGGCACAACGCCGCTGGCGCTGCCGCAGCCGCCGCGCAGATCGCAGGCGTCACGAAAGTCATTCACGCCGACGCCGAGTACCTCGCGCACGGCCTGGCCGAGAACATGGCCGCGCAGGTACTGAGCATCGCGGGCAACTACAGCCACATCCTGTTCCCGGCCACGGCCAGCGGCAAGAACATCGCCCCGCGCGTGGCCGCCAAGCTGGATGTGGGTCAGGTCAGCGACATCACCCGCGTGGACAGCCCCGACACCTTCGAGCGCCCCATCTACGCCGGCAACGCCATGGCCGTGGTGCAGGCGCTGGACGCCACCAAGGTCATCACCGTGCGCACCACGGGATTCGATCCGGCAGCGGCCAGCGGTGGCAGCGCCGCCATTGAAACCACCGCCGCCCAGCCCGACAGCGGCAAGAGCACGTTCGTGAGCAGCGAGATCGCCAAGAGCGACCGCCCCGAACTCACCGCGGCCAAGGTCATCGTCAGCGGTGGACGTGCGCTGGGCAGCGCCGAGAAGTTCAACGACGTGATGACCCCGCTGGCCGACAAGCTGGGTGCGGCCCTGGGCGCCAGCCGCGCCGCAGTGGACGCGGGCTACGCCCCGAACGACTGGCAGGTGGGCCAGACTGGCAAGATCGTCGCCCCACAGCTCTACATCGCCGCCGGCATCTCGGGCGCCATCCAGCACCTGGCGGGCATGAAAGACAGCAAGGTGATCGTGGCGATCAACAAGGATCCGGAAGCCCCGATCTTCAGCGTGGCCGACTACGGTCTGGAGGCCGACCTGTTCGACGCCGTGCCTGAGCTGATCAGGTCGGTCTGAAGCAGGTGCAATGCCGCCGGGATGCCAGCGGCACCAAATGCCTCAAGCCTCAGCCTCAACGCCGTGGTCCAGGCGCTGCATGTTGTCCAGCAGCTTCAGCAGGTAGTGCAGGGTGTGGGTGATGTCACCCATGGAGAACTCGTTCAGGGCCTGTTCGTAATAGGCGTGGATCTTGGGCATGGCGTGCACCAGCCAGACATCGCGGCCCGAGTCGGTCATCTTGATCAGGCGAGAACGGCGGTCCTTCTCGTCCGTTTCCAGGTGGATGTGGCCATCGCGCTCCATGCGGCCCATCACGCCGGCCAGGTTCTGCCGGCTGACCATCAGATAGCGGGCGAGTTCGTTCACGCTCATGCCGGACTTGGCTTCCTCGCGCGACAGGGCGCCGAGCACCGCCCACTGCTGCGTCGTCAGGCCCTCGCTCTCCACGGCGCGCGAGCCGGTTTTATGCAAGAGGTTGGCGCACTGATAGAGACGAAAGAACAGGCGGTTGGCCAGCTCCATGCGGGCGACCTGTATGGAAGAAGTATTGGTGCTCATGGCGGAATTCCGGAGGCCTGGCGTGGAAGGAAGGCGATGTTAGAGACAATGTATTGACTGAATTTCAATGACAAGGGGGAGCTTGTCAAGGGAAACCCGACACGGTGCGCCATGGTGACACCCAGCGGGACTTCTTCACCCATCCAACACGAGAAATCTGGCATGAACAAGAACATGAAGGCCGCGTGCATCCACGGGCACGGCGGCAACGAAGTGGTGACGGTGGGCGAGCGCCCCTTGCCCGTCCGTTCCACTGGCCACGTACGGGTGCGCCTGCACGCTGCCACGGTCAACCGGGTCGATCTCTACATGCGCGACAGCGGTGCGGGCATCACCCACCAGCTGCCGCAGATCATGGGCCTGGACGGTGCCGGTACAGTGGACGAGGTCGATGCCGACGAGACGCTGCTCAGACCCGGTCAGCGCGTGGTGCTTCACCCCGGCATTGCTTGCGGGCGCTGCGAGTTCTGCCAGCGCGGCGAGGGCGTGCTGTGCGTGCGCATGAGCCTGCTGGGCGAACACCGCGACGGCACCTTTGCCCAGTACGTCAGCCTGCCCGCCGGCAACGTGTTCCCGCTGCCCGAGGGCCTGTCGTTCATCGAGGCCGCGGCGTTGGGCGTGAATCACCTGACCGCCTGGCGCATGCTGTTCACCAAGGCACAACTCAAGCCTTGGGAGACGGTGTTGGTGTTCGGTATCGGCGGCGGGGTGTCGCTGGCGGCGCTGCAGCTGGCCAAGCTCAGTGGTGCGCGTGTGATCGTGACCTCGCGCGACGACGCCAAGCTCGAACGGGCGCTCGCCATGGGCGCGGACCACGCCATCAACGGCCGCACGCAGGATGTGGCGAAGGCCGTGATGGCCGCCACTGACGGCCGCGGCGTGGACGTGGTGTTCGAGAACGTGGGCCAGGCGGTGTGGGCTTCGGCCATGAAGTCGCTGGTGCGCGGCGGGCGCCTTGTCACCTGCGGCGCGACCACTGGCGACCAGCCGCCGGCCGACCTGCGCCGCATCTTCATCCGCCAGCTGCAGATCCTGGGTTCTACGTTGGGCGACTTCAATGAGTTCCGCGATCTGCTGGCCTTCGTGCAGCGCACCGGCCTCAAGCCCGTGATCGACAGCGAATACCCGCTGGACCAGGTGCACGCCGCGCTGGACCGACTCGAATCTGGCGCCCAGTTCGGCAAGGTCGCGCTGCGCATTGACTGACTTTTTCAACGAGTTTTTTCCATGACCATGGTTCGCACCCAAGTGATCGGCGATGTGCTGCTGATCGAGATCCACAACCCGCCCATCAACGCCGGCTCGCTCGGCGTACGCGAAGGTCTGACGGCCGCCATCTCGCAGCTGGCCGAGCTTGTGCATGGCTTCCCGAGGTTTGCTTGATCGTATGGCTGTGTCCGTCAGTGCCATGATCATCCTCGTTGTACGGGAGATACCAACACGGTGGCTCCCAGACTACCCACAACCATACCAACATCAAACACGGGCCTGCAAGAACCGTTACAGGACGACCGGAAACAAAAAAGCCCTGTTTCACTGAGGAAACAGGGCTTTTGGGGGGTCTGTCGAGACGCTGCGGGAAGCGCTGAGACTCATTTTGGCGGAGAGGGCGGGATTCGAACCCGCGGTGGGGATAAACCCACACACGCTTTCCAGGCGTGCGACTTAAACCGCTCATCCACCTCTCCGAAGCCTCGCATTGTAGCAGGCGAAACAAGTCGTCCCGGGCGGCGACGCATCAATGTTTGCACACCGTCAGCTGGCCGAGGCGCCACTACCCGTCCCGGACCATGCGTGTCGCTGGAGCACATCGAGCGCGACATATTGCAGTGCACGGGCGTCCGTGCTCGCCAGTACGACGGGTGGCGCTGCGCCCGCGTCAAGGGCTTCCAGCCACCGCCGCACGCACAGGCACCAGCGATCGCCGGGACGCAACCCGGCGAAGCGCCACTCTGGCTGAGGTGTGACCAGGTCGTTCCCGCGGCTGAGGGAAAACGCCAGAAACTCAGCGGTGACGCGAGCGCACACCACATGGGTGCCTGCGTCGGCCTCGTCTGTCCGGCAGCAGCCGTCGCGGTAGAAGCCCGTCAGGGGGTCATAGGAGCAGGGCACAAGGGTGCCACCCAGAACGTTGTTGGTCATGGTGCGGTAGGGATGCTGTGCTGGGCTGGGCTCAGGCGGGCTTGCTGCTGCCGATCATCTTCATGGCCGAGGTGATCAGTGCCGATACTTCGGTCATGTTGCTGGGCACGATGAGGGTGGTGTTGGCGTCGGCGGCTACCTTGCCGTAAGCGTCAACGGCGCGCTCGGCCACCTTGAGCTGCACGGCCTGCTCGCCGCCGGGCTGGCGAATGGCAGCGGCCACGCGTTCGATGGCCAGTGCTGTCGCGTTGGCCACTTCGGTGATGGCCTGGGCTTCTCCCTGCGCCTGGTTGATGGCGGCCTGTTTCTCGCCCTCCGAGCGGGCGATGAAAGCCTCGCGCTCGCCGGTGGCGATGTTGATCTGCTCCTGGCGCCGTCCTTCGGACGCGGCGATCAGGGCACGCTTCTCGCGTTCGGCGGTGATCTGGGCCTGCATGGAGCGCAGGATGGCGTCGGGCGGGGTCAGATCCTTGATCTCGTAGCGCAGCACTTTCACGCCCCAATTCAACGCGGCTTCGTCGATGGCGTTGACCACCTGGGCGTTGATGATGTCGCGCTCCTCAAAGGTTTTGTCCAGTTCGAGCTTGCCGATCACCGAACGCAGCGAGGTCTGGGCTAGCTGGGTCACGGCCATGATGTAGTTGGACGAACCGTAACTGGCGCGCATGGGGTCTGTCACCTGGAAATAGAGAATGCCGTCCACCTGCAGCTGCGTGTTGTCGCGGGTGATGCAGACCTGGCTGGGGACGTCAAGCGGAATCTCTTTCAGGCTGTGCTTGTAGGCCACCTTGTCGATGAAGGGCACCAGAATGTTGAGGCCTGGTGCCAGTGAGGAATGGTATTTGCCCAGCCGCTCGACCACCCAGGCATTCTGCTGCGGCACGACCTTGACAGAGCGGGTGATGAAGATGGCGGCGACGACAAACAGGAGGATGGCGATTTCCATGGCGGCGAGGTCTTTCTTGGTGGGTTCAAAGGCGCAAAGATGTGGATGGGCTGTGATCAGACTTTTTCGACCAGCAGGCGGTTGCCCACGAGTTCCGCCACCCGGTACGTGCCGGGAATGGGGGCGTTGCCCGGCCGCTGGATCACACGCCACTGTGCCCCGCGGTATTTCACGCTGGCGGTGCCGTCGGCAGACCATTCGTCCACCTGGATGATTTCGCCAATGTCCAGGTTCACACTGCGCATGCCACGCACCGATGGGTCGGCAGGTCGACGTCGCTTCACCACATACCACACCACCACCGCCGCCGAGCCCACCAAGGCGGCGCTCACCAGTTGAGCGGGAAGGCCTGCACCCGCATGGGCGGCCAGCGCAGCGGCCATCATGCCCAGGGCCAGCATGAGCAGATAAAACGTGCCGGAGAACAGTTCCAGTGCCACCAGCGAACCGGTGAGCACCCACCACACGGTTGAATCCGACATAGGCACTCCTGAGCGTGAACAATTTGAGAGGTGAGACACCTAAGCCATGGAGTAGCGTTGAATGTCTGACCAGCGCCACATTCTGCGACAAAAGCTTGTCACGGCCCCGGCCCGTCGATGTGATTTCCGTACACTTCGCGCCTGCGCCGCGCCGATTGCAGCCCAGTCTTCCCTGATAGACCGTTTTTCCCCACCCGTGAGCCCCTCGCAAGGCTGGAGATCGCCATGAAATTCCGTTTCCCCATCGTCATCATCGACGAGGACTTCCGCTCCGAGAACACCTCAGGTCTGGGCATCCGCGCACTGGCCCAGGCCATTGAAACCGAAGGCTTCGAGGTGGTGGGCGTCACGAGCTACGGCGACATGAGCCAGTTTGCTCAGCAGCAGAGCCGTGCCAGCGCGTTCATCCTGTCAATCGACGACGAGGAGTTCAGCCACGGCGCCGATCTGGACCCGGTGGTGCTGAACCTGCGCAAGTTCATCGAAGAAGTGCGCTGGAAAAACGCCGATGTGCCGATCTACATCTACGGCGAAACCAAGACCAGCCGGCACCTGCCCAACGACATCCTGCGCGAACTGCACGGCTTCATCCACATGTTCGAGGACACGCCGGAGTTCGTGGCGCGCCACATCATCCGCGAGGCCAAGAGCTACCTGGAAGGCATCCAGCCACCGTTCTTCAAGGCGCTGCTCGACTACGCCGAGGACGGCTCGTATTCCTGGCATTGCCCCGGGCACTCCGGCGGCGTGGCGTTCCTGAAGAGCCCGGTGGGCCAGATGTTCCACCAGTTCTTCGGCGAGAACATGCTGCGCGCCGACGTGTGCAACGCGGTGGAAGAGCTGGGCCAGCTGCTCGACCACAACGGCGCCATTGGCGCCAGTGAGCGCAACGCGGCCCGCATCTTCAACGCCGACCACTGCTTCTTCGTCACGAATGGCACCAGCACCAGCAACAAGATGGTGTGGCACCACACGGTGGCGCCGGGCGACGTGGTGGTGGTGGACCGGAACTGCCACAAGTCGATCCTGCACAGCATCATCATGACCGGCGCCATACCGGTCTTCCTTAAGCCCACGCGCAACCACTACGGCATCATCGGCCCGATCCCGCAGAGCGAATTCGAGATCGACGCCATCAAGGCCAAGATCCGCGCCAACCCGCTGCTCGCCGGCGTGGACGCCGACACGGTGAAGCCGCGGGTGCTCACGCTGACGCAGTCCACCTACGACGGCGTGCTCTACAACACGGAGGCCATCAAGGGCATGCTCGACGGCTACGTGGCCAACCTGCACTTCGACGAGGCCTGGCTGCCGCACGCGGCCTTCCACCCCTTCTACGGTAACTACCACGCCATGGGCAAGAAGCGGGCGCGGCCGATGGAATCGGTGGTGTACGCCACGCAGTCCATCCACAAATTGCTGGCCGGCATCAGCCAGGCCAGCCATGTGCTGGTGCAGGACTCGCAGAACGTGAAGCTGGACCGCCACCTCTTCAACGAGGCCTACCTGATGCACACCAGCACCAGCCCGCAGTACGCCATCATCGCCAGCTGCGACGTGGCCGCGGCGATGATGGAGCCACCCGGTGGCCGGGCGCTGGTGGAAGAGAGCATCTTCGAGGCCCTGGATTTCCGCCGCGCCATGCGCAAGATCGACGCTGAATTCGGCGACGACGACTGGTGGTTCAAAGTGTGGGGCCCTGATGATCTGGCCGACGAGGGCATGGGTGCTGCCAGCGACTGGGTGCTCAACCCGCACCCGGCCACCGCCGAAGGCGAGCAGCCCACGCACAAGGACTGGCACGGCTTTGGCGACATGGCCTCGGGCTTCAACATGCTCGATCCGATCAAGGCGACCATCGTCACGCCTGGCCTGAACCTGGACGGGCGCTTCGAGCAGACCGGCATCCCGGCTTCGATCGTCACCAAATTCCTCGCCGAACACGGCGTGGTGGTGGAGAAAACCGGTCTCTACAGCTTCTTCATCATGTTCACCATCGGCATCACCAAAGGCCGCTGGAACACGCTGCTGACCGCGCTTCAGCAGTTCAAGGACGACTACGCCAAGAACCAGCCGATGTGGCGCATCCTGCCGGAGTTCTGTCAGAAGCACCCGCGCTACGAGCAGATGGGCCTGCGCGACCTGTGCCAGCATGTGCACGCCCTCTATGCGAAGTACGACATCGCCCGCCTGACCACCGAGATGTACCTGAGCGACCTGACGCCGGCCATGAAGCCCACCGACGCGTTCGCCCACATCGCGCAGCGCACCACGGAGCGCGTACCGATCGACGATCTGGAAGGCCGCATCACCACCAGCCTGGTCACGCCGTACCCGCCCGGCATTCCGCTGCTGATTCCGGGTGAGGTGTTCAACAAGAAGATCGTCGACTACCTGAAGTTCGCCCGCGAGTTCAACACGCTGTGCCCGGGATTCGAGACCGACATCCACGGCCTGGTCGAGGTGAAAGACGTGGATGGACGCAAGTCTTACTTTGCGGATTGCGTTCGGACGGCTTGAGCGGTTACCCTGCGGTGCTCACTGGCTGACCAGCAAGGAGCACCGATGTTTCCTGAATTTCGCGACCTCATCACCCGACTCAAGGGACATGACCAGCATTTCACCCGCTTGTTCGAGAAGCACAACGCGCTCGACCAGCTGATCCTGAACAAGGAAAAGCACATCGAGCCGGGTTCGCAGATCGAAATCGAGCGGCTGAAAAAAGAAAAGCTTCTCCTGAAAGACCAGTTGTACAGCCATCTGCGTCAGGTCAGCCAGGCCAGCGCCTGACGGTCAGCCGAGGCGTTCCTCAGCGTGTCTTCACCGGGTGACGCCAGAGGCCACGCCACTGCCAGTTGAAGGCGCAGGGGGGTGAAATTCCGCCACGTCGCGTTGCCGCACGAAGCTGGCGAAACGCGGGATACCGCTGCCGTGCAGGCCACGAAAGCGGTAGGTGACCCAAGCCCCCACCGGGGGCGGCTGGTCCCGCTGGGCATCGGTGAAGCCGGTGCCCAAGCTGAACCGCACGCCCTCAGGGTTTTCCACCCAGAGAGCGCCGAGGCGCCCCGCATGCCTTCCTTTACCGGGCAGGTGGGCAATGACGCGGGCTTCAGCGTCTTCGTGGGTTTTCACCTTGAGCAGGTTGTCGCTGCGCGTGGCACGGTATCGCGCATCGCCACGGTGCAGCATCAGGCCTTCGGCACCGCGCTTCACCACCTCGTCCAGGCGCGTCATCAGTTCGTCATGCGTGGTGCCGCGCGTCTGTTCGACCGCCATCACCCAGGGCCGCTGGAGCCGCGCCACGACCGTCTGATAGGCGCTGATGCGCTCGTCGAAAATGCCCGGATGTGCGGGCAAGTCAAACACCATATAGCGCATCTGACGCCAGGCCGCTTCGTCCGGCGTCTGCTGGCGCACCGTGGACAAAGCCTGCTCAAAGCGGCCACGCCCGGCCCACAGCTCACCGTCCATGGGGTGGGCAGGCCAGCCGGCGGTGAACCAGGCCGGCGCGTGCACCGTCTCGCCGCCCCGGGTGAGCAGGCGCTGCCCATCCCAGTAGCCCCGCAAGCCGTCAAATTTCTCGCTGATCCAGTAATCGGTCAACGCCACGCCCGGGCGGTAGACCTGTGCCCGCATCAGGGCCGGGGCCGGGTCTGCCAGCACAGAAGCGGCCGGCAGCGTGAACGCCGTTGCGAGCAGGGCACCCAGTACGGCGCGCCGGGTGAGCCACCCGGCGGGTTCCTGGTGCGGACCGGCCGACGAAAAGATCATGTCGGCCCTGTCATGTGCGGGTCAGCGGTGGATCAGGCCACCGAGTCGCTGTCGCGGCTGACGCCAGCGGTGTGGCTGAAACCGCCATCCACGTAGGTGATCTCGGCGGTCACGCCGGACGCCAGGTCCGACATCAGGAAGGCCGCGACGTTGCCCACGTCTTCGATGGTCACGTTGCGACGCAGCGGCGACGCGCTGGCCACCATGCCGAGCAGCTTGCCGAAGTCCTTGATGCCGCTGGCCGCCAGCGTCTTGATGGGCCCGGCGCTGATGCCGTTGACGCGCATGCCCTTGGGGCCGAGCGCTTCGGCCAGGTAGCGCACCGAGGCTTCCAGGCTGGCCTTGGCCAGGCCCATGGTGTTGTAGTTGGGCACCGTGCGCAGCGCGCCCAGGTAGGTCAGCGTCAGCAGGGCCGATTTTTCGTTCAGCATCGGCAGTGCCGCCTTGGCCATCGCGGGGAAGCTGTAGGCGCTGATGTCGTGCGCAATGCGGAAGTTCTCGCGTGACAGGCCTTCCAAAAAGTCGCCAGCAATAGCTTCACGCGGCGCAAATCCGATGCTGTGCACGAAGCCGTCGAACGTGGGCCAGACCTGCGAGAGGTCGGTGAACAGTTGCGCGATCTGTGCGTCGTCGCCCACGTCGCAGTCAAAGATCAGCTTCGAGTCGAAGTCGGCTGCGAATTCGGTGATGCGGTCCTTGAAGCGCTCGCCGACGTAGCTGAACGCGAGTTCGGCACCCTGCTGGTGGCAAGCCCGGGCAATGCCGTAGGCAATGGAGCGGTTGGACAGCACGCCCGTGATCAGCAGTTTTTTGCCGGCTAGAAAACCCATTGTTCAATCTCCAAAGAAAATTCCAGCAGAATTGTCGCATGCGCCCACCACGATCCCACTCACGCTCCCGCCTGATCCAGGCCGGTGTGTTGCTGGTTTCACTGGTGCTGAGTTCCGCGGCCTGGGCCGCCCACGGCTATGCGCTCTGGGGCACGTTGAAATACCCCGAGAACTTCACGCACTTCGGCTACGTCAACCCCGACGCGCCCAAGGGCGGCGAACTGCGGCTGGTGAGCAACCTGCGCACCTCCACCTTCGACAAATACAACCCCTTCACCCTGCGGGGCAGTGCGCCCGCCTACCTGTCGAACCTGATGTTCGACAC